>JALWLL010000054.1 GCA_026996295.1 Sulfurimonas sp. | reverse complement strand
AAAATAATATCGTTCCACCACTTATTGAGAATGAGCATAGAAGTGAATACTTAAAAGCCATTAATGATAAAGATGAACTTTTTAAGTTTATAGATGAGAGTATTCAAAATAGTATGAACTTACTAGATTAAAAAGTACAACGGGGCGCGCGGGCTGAACACCCTAAAACAGAATAAGTCTGATCTTATAAATCAGTTTGCATCTAATAAAATTCAGTTCAATATATTCAAAAATAACTAATAGATAATTTTTTTCTCTTGTTAGTGTTTCTTAAGAGATTTTTATATAAAATAAAACAAGTATCAAATTTTTAACACTTTGAGGGAAAATGCAAAATTTAAAGCTTTATACCGATGTAATTCACACACCACTCTTTAGAGATGCGACCATTGTTATTTTTATTTGGAAAAATGTCGAAGGGTGGCCGGTTGTTGATGTATCTGAGAACTTGCACAAACTTTATGGCTACAAAAGAGAAGACTATATAGAGGGTAAACTTACCTTTGCCCATCAGATACACCCTGATGATTACAAGCAAGTACTTCAAGAGGTCATAGATGCTAGCGATAAAACTACAGAGTCCTTCCAACACAAACCATACCGTTACCTTGACGCCAACGGAACCTACCACTGGGTAAGTGACAACACAAGTATCGTACGCGATGACCAAGGCGAGATCATCTACTATGTCGGTTATTTGACACATATTGATCAGTATGTTCGTTACAACGAAAAACTTTTAGAAAAAAACGCATACTACAAAGAGCTTTTTGATCTTGTTCCCGTAGGTATTTGCAACAACTCCATGCATGACGGCTCCTTTGTCGATGTCAATTCTTACCTTCACTCTATGTGCGGCTATACAAAAGAGGAGTTTTTAAACCTCTCTTACTGGGATATAACCCCCATAGAGTACGAAAAAGATGAGCAGGCACAACTGCTTGCACTCAAAAAGTACGCCAAATACGGTCCCTATCAAAAAGAGTACATCCATAAAGACGGTCACCGCTTTCCTGTTCTTCTCAGTGGCATAAAACATATCGACAAGAACGGCAATGAGTATATCTGGTCGGTCATACAAGATATCAGTGAAGTGACAAATATGTACAAACGTCTCGAATCGAGTGAGCTGAAATTTCGCAGTATCTTTGAAAATGCAAATGATGGGATCCTTATTATTAAAAACAATCGTTTTATAGAACTCAATCAAAAAGCAGCAGACCTGCTCAATGCACCCAAAGAGTATGTTTTACATAAAACACCCGCTGAACTCTCACCACTCTATCAAGCTGATGGCTGGCATTCGGGTGATAAAGCAAACAATATCATCGCCAAAGTTTTAGATGGCAAAAATCAGGTTTTTGACTGGCAGCATCTTGATCTCAATGGTAATATCATAAATATTGAAATAAGTCTGAGTTTGCTGAATCAGGAAAACGAAAAGCTTGTTTTGTGTATATGGCGTGATATATCTGAACGTATAGAGATGATGCAGACCATTGAAAAAGAGAGAAAAAAAGCAACTCAGGCAACCATGCTCAAGAGTCGCTTTTTAGCAAATATGAGTCATGAAATTCGTACACCGATGAATGGTATTTTAGGTTTTATTGATATTTTGGCAAAAGATGAAAAGGATGAAAAAAAGTGTGAACTTTTTAAACACATAAAAAACTCAGGACATACTCTTTTGACCATCATTAACGATATTTTAGATATTTCTAAAATAGAAACGGGCAAGCTTCTGATTGAAAAGGTTCCATTTGATGCTAGTGAGCTTTTTGACAGTATCGCAAATATGTATGAACATCTGTGCTCAAGTAAAGATATTACTTTTACATATTATAAAGAGGAACTGCCTTATCAACTTATTGGGGACAGTGTAAGGATCAAACAGGTACTTACAAACTTTTTAAGCAATGCTCTCAAATTTACACAAAAAAACGGCACCATCATCTTAAAGGTTGCATATACCCATGAGCAAAAACTATACTGTAGCGTTCAAGATACCGGTATAGGGATCAAACAAGAACGACTCAAGTATATTTTTAATGATTTCGAGCAAGAAGACACCTCTACAACACGCAAATACGGTGGTACCGGGCTTGGTCTTTCTATAAGCACACGCCTCATAGAACTTATGGATGGAGAGATCTTGGTTGAGAGTGAGTATGCCAAAGGGAGTACTTTTAGTTTCTCTATCCCTCTTCTTGCACGTGAAAAACCTGTGGAACAAACAGATGATGACAGATCAAACGTGCCACAACTCAAGAGTTTCAATGCGCACGTGCTTATCGTTGAGGACAATGCAACCAACCAACTGCTTTTAAGCATGTTACTGGATGAGTTTGGTGTAAGCTTTGAGATAGCTAAAGATGGTCTCGAAGCTCTCAAAATGGTGCAAAAAAACTCTTATGATCTTATATTTATGGATGAAAACATGCCAAATATGAACGGTATAGAAGCAACAAAAGAGATCCGTAAAATGCAAACAACTCGTAAAAACATTCCCATCCTAGCACTAACAGCCAATGCCATCAGCGGAGATAAAGAGCGTTTTTTAGAAGCAGGCATGAATGACTATATCTCAAAACCTTATGATGATGAAGATATACAAAAGGCTTTGCTCAAGTATGTTCACACATCTTGAGCATTTACGCTTTTTGTGCCACCAATGATGCCAGTTTGATTTTTTCACCTTTGAGGTTTGTATCTATCTTCTCTTCATAGTAGATAACATCAAGACCTATGAAATTATGCAGCAGCTCATTTTTTCTTAACAGGTAGTCCAAGTTGGTCGTAGGCATCTGAAAGTCACCATGTGCTACTATGAACGTTTCAAACACCAAAACACCGCCACTTTTAAGAGCATCTTTCATTTGTGAGACCAAGCGGCGATTTAGGAAGTTCGTATTTACAATAAGATCATACTTATTGGGAGTTATGTTGTATGTATCGAGGTCTGCTTCTATTTTAGTGATGATAGAGTTGTTTTTTATTTGAGAGAGTGCATAGTCTGAAATATCTACAGCATCAACCAAAAAACCTTTTTCTGCCAAAAAGTGAGTATTTCTTCCCGTTCCACAAGCCACATCAAGTGCCTGTCCTATATGTGCATGATCCAAGTATTTCTCAAGCAGCGCAGAGGTGTGTTCAGGCATCGGATTTTCTTTATATTTTTTATTCCATCTTTGTTTATCTTCTAACATTTTGTATCCTTATGAGAGTCTATTTTTATAATCTTCGTAATTGAACTCTTTAATGATATCCAAACTTCCATTTTTTCTGTATATAGCAAGTGACGGAAGTTTTATCCCATTAAATGTTGTACTTTTAACAAAAGTGTAATGAATCTGATCTTCAAAGATAATTTTATCTCCTATATGTAAGGGGGTGTCAAAAGAGTACTCACCCATGATATCACCTGCAAGACAAGTGTTCCCGCCCAAACGGTAGGTGTATTTTTTCTCTCCCGCTTTGCCTGCACCTCTTACCTCTGCACGATAAGGCATCGCCAAAGTATCGGGCATATGAGCTTCTGCAGAAGTATCAAGTATGGCAATATCCATGCCGTTATGAAAAACATCAAGTACAGTGCTAAGAAGAACACCGCTCTGCCAGCCAACTGCTTCACCGGGTTCCAAATAGACCTCAACACCATACTTTTGTTTGAACTTCTGTATGATCGTTATCAGTTTTTCTACATCATACCCTTTTTTAGTTATATGATGTCCCCCGCCAAAGTTGATATACTTCAAATCTTTAAAATATCTGGAAAACTTCTCCTCAAACGCATTGAGAACATTTTGCAAAGCATCCACATCCTGCTCACACAAGGCATGAAAATTAAATCCATCGATATACTCTAAAATCTTCTCATCAAAGTTCTCAAGAGTCGTACCCAAACGAGAGTACACGCCACAAGGGTTGTAAATATCCACAGGAGATTCTGAGTATTCAGGATTGATCCTCAGTGAAACCGAGATGTCTGGATTGATTTTTTTTACTCTCTCATGATAGCGGTAGAGTTGATTTGGGGAGTTAAAAACTATATGATCCGAGATAGAAGCTATCTCCTCTATATCATCCTCTTTAAAAGCCGGTGAGTAGGTGTGTACTTCTGCATCAAGACGATATTTACAAAACTCCTCTCTTGCGAGTTTTGCTTCATATAAACCGCTTGCCGTGCACCCTTTGAGGTACTTTGAGACTAGATCAAAAGTACCCCACATAGCAAACCCCTTGAGTGCCAAAATGATCTTTGCACCGCTTTGTTTTTGTACATAGTCTAAGAGTTGCAGGTTGTTCTCTAAAAGCTGCTCTTCACATATGTAGCATGGTGTTGTAACTTGAGTGTAGTCCAGCATTGTTTATCTTTTAGTTTCATCTTTTAGGTAGGTATCCCTTACTCTGATGGCGGTATTTTTAAAGTGCTTAGGGTCAAGTCCCAGATCTTCCACCACATTACAGGCAAGTAAAATAGACTCATCGCTAAGAATATGTTTCACATTGATAGCTACTCTGATAACATCCAATGTATCCATATATGAGCCCAGCTTTGTATCTGCATCGGTTTCAAAATCAAGCCCTTTGAGTATATCAATATACAAAGGTTCCAAATGCCAGTGTTCAAACAACAAAGCACTCAGATAATAAGAAGTGGTATCTATCAAAGAGTACTCATACCTCTCTATATCCTCGCAGTCTCTAAACCCTTTTTTAAACTCTTGAACATAGTTGCTTTTTGCAACCTCGTTGGAGAGAACAAGCTTCCCAGACTCCATAATAAGGGCTAAGGGTGCAAGAAGCTGTGCATGTCTTAAGTCTATTTTTGAGTACCACTGCATCATAAGTGTACTTTGCAAATGACACATCTGGTTAAACTCCGGAGCACTGAGCCCGTAAATGGCCGTGTTTGCCTTGATCTTTTCGTTGATCGCATAGTTAATGACCAAACCGTAAATATTTCTGGTACCAAAAAGTGTCACAGCATGAGAAATAGAAGCGATCTTTTTTGAAAATCCATGTACGGGAGCATTGATCATCTTGAGTATATTGGCCGTTAAAAGTGCATCGGACTCGATGATACGCACAAGCTTTGCTATGTTTACGTTTTCTGCATCTCTTGAGTAAAGCTGTTGTACCAAAAAAGCGGCATTTGAGAGTGGTGGCAGCGAATCTATATTTGCTATGATGTTTTCAAAATTCATTATTCTACTTCCAACTCATTGATATGCCAAGGAAGCCCCTGAACATTTAACTCATCCATAAACACATCAGGGTCGAACTCTTCCATGTTAAACACCCCTACTCCATTCCACTTACCCTCAAGCATCAACTTTGCTCCGATCATAGCCGGAACCCCTGTTGTATATGAAACTGCCTGACTTTTCACCTCTTCATAACACTTTTCATGATCGCTCACCTGATAAATATATATCTTTCGTTTTTTACCATCTTTGACACCCTCGGCAACGATACCGATATTTGTCTTCCCTTTTGTACGAGGACCCAGTGAAGCAGGATCGGGAAGCAGGGTTTTTAAAAACTCTATGGGAACGATTTTTTGCCCCTTATGCTCAACCGGTTCAATCCCAAGCATCCCTACATTTTGCAAACACTTCATATGGGTAAGATAGCTCTCACCAAAGGTCATAAAAAATCTTATACGCTTAAGCCCTTTAATGTGCTTCACAAGTGACTCCATCTCTTCATGGTAAAGCAGATAGCTATCTTTTGGACCAACTTCAGGGTAGTCCCATACCATTTTAATCTCCATCGGCTTGGTCTCTATCCACGCTCCATTTTCCCAGTAGCGACCGTTTGCACTCACCTCACGCAAATTTATTTCAGGGTTGAAGTTTGTTGCAAACGCATACCCGTGATCACCTGCATTGCAGTCTAGTATGTCGATGGTATGGATCTCATCGAAGTAGTGCTTTTGCGCATAGGCACAAAATACATTGGTCACACCCGGGTCAAAACCGCTTCCAAGAAGTCCCATGATACCCGCTTCTTTAAAAGCATCATCTCTTTGCCATTGTAGTTTATACTCAAATTTTGCTTCATCTGGATGTTCATAGTTTGCAGTATCAAGATAAGGAGTTTTTGTCGCTATACAGGCATCCATGATAGTAAGATCCTGATAAGGGAGTGCAACATTGATCACTATATCCGCACCACATGATTGTATGAGTTGTATAAGCTCTTGCGTATTGTCGGCATCAACAGTAGTTGTTTGTATGTGAGCTTCTGGAAGTTCAGAAGCTATCTCATCACATTTTGACTGTGTTCTGCTTGCTAAAACAATCTTGCCAAAAACATCTGCATTTTGTACACACTTGTGCACAACCACACGACCTACACCACCTGCACCGATAATCAATGTTGTTCTCAAAAGAAACTCCCCATAAATATAAGTAAATTTTAAAAGTATTATTATACTGTTTTTACAGTCCTAAACCAATTCAAAGGCAACAAATAAAACCGCTGCCCATATCCCTGCTGTTAAAATAAGGCTTAGTAAAACAAGTGTAGCACCCGCATCTTTGGCCTGTTTTGCAAGTATATGGTAGTCTGTCGTCACCAAATCAACCACTCTCTCTATGGAACTGTTTGCAACTTCCGCCATAATGGGGATGAACAAAGACAAAAACAAAATACTTGCATATCCAAAACCTATAGGCAAGATCCATGCCACAATTGCCATCACAAAAAACATAAGTAACTGCAACTTGAAAGAACTCTCATTTTTTGTGATATCAATAAAGCCCTCCACTGCATAGCGTCCATTTTTAAAAAGTGAATATTTTGGTTTATTGAGTTTCATATTTTTCCTTTAATTGTATTATTATTTCTCTGAGTTCTTCTGCGGTTGTCTCTTTTGGAACCGGTGGGGCAAAATAGAGGTTTATCTCTCTTCTTCTAAAAGCCTTCTTTTTGTTCTTGCCCTTATATTTTGAGAAGATACTTCCAAAAACACCCTCGATAAAAAACGGAACGATCACTCCGTCATAATCTTTGTCGATAAGTTCAAAACCTTTGTAAAACTTCTCAATTTCACCACTTTTGCTTATGCCGCCTTCTGGAAACAAAGCCACTATCTTACCATCTTTTAACCTTTTGGAAGTTTCAGCAAAAGCATCTTTAAAAGCTTTTGGTGAGAGGGGTATCGTTTCACCTTTTTTGAAAAACGGGTGAAGAAACTTCCAGTGGTATATCTCTTTATCCATTAAAAAATGTATGCGTTGTTTTATCGGGAACTGGGTGATGATCCAGTCTATCCAACTTACGTGGTTTCCAAGCAACAACACCGCAGACTCATTTGGAATATTTTCAAGTCCATGGTAGTTGTATTTGTGACGTGTTTTAAAGATAAGTTCCAAAAGTGCCCAAAAACTCATCACATCATAACGTCTCAGCACCACAACACTCATATATATGCCGACAAAGCCCATCAGGTAAAACAGCACCTCTGCATCCATACCAAAGTATGCAAAAACCGTTGTCAGAAGTAAAAAACTGAACATAAAAATATTTTGTATAAAGTTGCTTCCGGCAAGTACCGTACCCAGATGAACCCGAGGGGAGAGAAACTGTATATGCGCATTGAGTGGGACCATTAAAAGCCCGGCAAAAACACCAAAAAGGGTAAACAAAACAGCCATAAGCCCCATAGAGCTAAAAAGCGGTACCATAAAAACGATCAGAGTAATCCCAACAGAACCGATGGCAACCAGACCTGTGTTGATGTAGTATTTTGAGAAGTTAGCTGCCAAAAGAGAGCCAAGCACAATACCGATACCTGCCAAAGCCATAACACCCTGAACAAAGATGGTGTTTGTCACACCAAGTTTACTTTTTGCATACTCACCAAATACAGCCAAAACAACCTGTGAAATCGACCAAAAAAGGCTTAAGACCAAAATAGCTTCAAACACTTCTGTTTTTCTTGTAACTATTTTGAGGTTTTTACGCAGATATTCACCTCTTATGTATTTTTTCATATTGAACTTTTTTACACTTTGCTCTTTCATGGTATTTGGAAGTCGTGACGCCAAAAACCACTCCACAACAGACCCAAACACCAGCAACCAGCCAAGAGGAGCTATGGTGAGAAGAACATCCTCTTTTGTTGTAAAGTTATCTGCAAGGGTATTTTCAAAAAGAACCGTGTAAAAAATGATCCCGCTCAATATCGCCACAGTTGTTACCGCCTGAACAGCACCGTTACCCGCAGTGATATACTTCACACCGACAAGCTCTTTAATGTAGCCATATTTTGCAGGGCCGTAAATGGCACTCTGAAGTGCCAGTAAAAATGTCATGGCAAATGCGGTATAGAACCAACCGTTATAGTATGAGAGTGTAATGAAAAGTGTAATGACGATAGCAAAAACCGAAGAGTACTCCATGATCTTACTTTTGGCAAACCTGTCTGCCAAAAAACCTGAGGGGGAGAACATAAGGATAAAAGGTAAAAGTATAAGCGCATTGACAATAGCGGTCAAGATGATCTGCATCTCACCGTCATACACTTTAAAAACAGTGTTTTGTATGATTATCTTATGCCCAAGGTCGGTAAAGGCATTTAAAAAAACAACACAAAGATAGTTGATCATCCCTACAACGGCGAACACACTTTGACTTTTTGCCATTTAGCTCTCTTTTGTATCTACAAGTGTCGTACTCCAACCCTCATAGTACCCGCCGTGCTGTTTGATGAGAGCATATATATCTTCTACGATCTGCTTCACCTGCTCCTCATCAAGCGAGTGGGTTTTAACAAGAGCAACACCATGTTCAAACTCTTCTGAAGATATCTCATCTTTAAAACAAAACCCACTTTCTGTAGCTTCGAGGGACTCAATGAACTTCTCTTTTTGTGTCGGCGTATCAAACACCCCATAATGCTCAACCTCTCTTGGAAGTTCAAGCATATCCCCCTCCTCTTGGAGTAAAAAGATGATCTTGGCACTTTGTATGTGGGCAATCTCAAGCTCATTTGGCATAAGTTGTGTCTCATACACATCCCATTTTGTATCTCGCACAACATTACTTTCATAAGCATAGCCGCTTGGAGCAAGGATCTGTTTTGCGATCTTATCGAGCCCTTTGGAGTCTTGTGCACAAAAATAAAACTCACTCCACCCCTCAACCACTCTACACCCGAGATAATGGGCATTTTTTTGCTCCAGTGCGATAATGAGAGACTCTTTGCTCTCAAGATATTCTTCAAAACCCTCCTGTGTGTCATTAAAACCGTCATATTTTATGAAAAGGCTAAAGAGCCATGGGGACTCCTCCTTGTACTCAAGCGCATCAAAGTTCACTTCGATTTTTGCTAGCACACCATCTTCTGTTTTTGTGTAAATTTCTCTCATAAGTCTCTTTTTTTGTTGTATATATAATCTTTTATCAAATTATAGCTTATTTCACGAACAAAAACCCGAGTCAGTTCAAACTATAATTAGCTATAATTGCCAAAAGGATTTTTTGTGAAATTTTTTCTTCTCTTATTTTTACTTTTAAACTTCTCAACACTCAGTGCCTATGATGATGAGGTACTAAAACAAATGATAGCCCGTATGGTTGTCATAGGCTTTGATGAGACAAGAGTCGATGAGAACGCCACCATCGTCAAAGAGATCCAAAAGTATAACCTTGGCGGCGTCATACTCTTTGACAGATTTTACAAAGATCACGAAAAAACAAAAAACATCGCCTCGCCAAAACAGCTCAAAAAGCTCACTTCCACGCTACAGTCATTTGCAAACAAACCACTGCTTATTGCTCTGGATCAAGAAGGTGGCAAGGTGGCAAGGCTCAAACCAAAGTACGGATTTTTAGAGATACCCTCAGCAAAAAGTATGAGCTATCTTGATCCTAAAGATGCAAAAAACATCTATGCGCTCCAAGCAAAAATGCTCAAAGATAACGGCATCAACTGTGACTTCGCGCCGGTTGTTGATCTGGAAGTCAACCCAAAAAACACAGTGATCGCAGGACTTAAACGCTCCTACGGGGCAACACCGCAAAAGGTTCTCAAATACGCTGAGATTTTCATAAACACCCTTGAAGATGAGGGGGTTATCCCTGTACTGAAACACTTTCCGGGTCACGGCTCTTCTCTTGGAGACTCCCACAAAGGTTTTGTTGATGTAAGCGATACATGGAGCACTCAAGAGCTTGAGCCCTATAAACAGCTTATCGCACACAACAAAGTTCAGATGATTATGACGGCTCATGTTTTCAACGCCAAGATCGATCCAAAATACCCCGCAACACTCTCATACAAAACAAACACCAAACTTCTCAGAGAGCAGATGGGTTACACCGGGGTGATCATAAGTGATGATATGCAGATGAAAGCTATCAGCAAGCACTACCCGCTCAAAGAGGCTGTTACACTTGCCATCAATGCAGGGGTCGATATGCTTCTCTTTGGCAATCAGCTGGAGTCTCAAGATACCGATGAGCTTATCGATCTTATCTTGAAGCAGGTCAAAAACGGTGCGATCTCTTTAAAGCGTATCGAAGAGTCCAACAGACGCATAGAACTTTTGCATCTTCGTCCTCACATCATCCAAAAACCGATCGATTTTACTCCAAATCGCATTGCGATGACTAAAGACTACATTCAACAACACTACGGACTCAAGGTCAAAGATATACACATAACTCCAAAGATCATTGTCCTTCACTGGACAGCGGTGATGGACTTTGAGAGATGCTATGAACGCCTTAAGGGGGAGAAGCTCTTTAGCGACAGAGGTGATATCTCAGGTGCGGGAGCACTTAATGTCTCAAGCCACTTCTTAGTCAAGCGCGATGGCAGCATCTACCAGCTTATGCCTGAAAATTTTATGGCACGCCATGTGATAGGGCTTAACTACTCAAGCATAGGTATTGAAAATATTGGTGGCGAGGGCAACACAAAAGAGGATCTTACACCTGCTCAGGTACAGGCAAACATCGCCCTTGTCAAATATCTTGCAGCCAAGTACCCAAGTATCAGCTACCTCATTGGGCACCATGAGTACAGAAGCATGGAAAACACCCCGCTTTGGCTCGAAAAGGATGCCGGCTACCGTACCAAAAAAGCAGACCCCGGCAAAAAGTTTATGAGTGATGTGCGAGCGGGTGTCAAAGAGCTGGAGTTAAAATCAGCAAATGAGTAGTGCGTTTTCACCTTTAGACTGGCTCATCTTTGTTGGCTACTTTGCTCTGCTTGGGATCTCCTCGTACCTGCTTAGCAGAAAAAAGATCACTACCTCAAGAGAGTACTTCATCAGTGCAAACTCCATGCCTATGCTCGGAGTTGCCGTCTCTGTCTTGGCGACTTCTCAGTCTGCTGCTACTTTTTTAGGGGTACCTGAGTACTCTTACCTGCATGATTTTACTTTTGTAGGGTTTTACTTCTCTGCACTCCTTGGTGTTATTTTTGTTGCTTATGTGCTCATCCCAAAGTTTTACGCCATGCACGCTGTCACTGTTTATGAGCTTTTACAAACCCGCTACGGTGAGAGTGCAAAAAAACAAGCCGGTGTTATGTTTTTGTTTGGTCGCATCCTTGCAAGCGGGGCACGACTCTACATAGGAGCTTTGGCAATTGCCATGATCCTCTTTGCCAACATAGAGTTTATGAGTGTTTGTATCTCTGTACTCATTTTGCTCTTTGGTGCACTTGTCTATACCTACTTTGGCGGTATCCGCTCAGTGATACTCAGCGATATCATCCAGGCACTTACCTACGTTGGAGCGGGTGTGGCGGTACTGCTTTTTTTGTACTTCTCACTGGAGAACATAGATATATACCGAACACTCAGTGAAGCCCATAAGCTCAAAGTATTTGACACCTCCTTAGACGGTAAGTTCAGCATCATCGGACTTCTGAGTGGTTGGCTACTTCTCAATATTGCCGCTTTTGGGCTTGATCAGGATATGACGCAAAGAGTTCTCAGCTGCAAAGATAAAAATGAAGCTGCAAAAGCACTGATACTCTCCATACTTCTGAGTATTCCTGTCGTGATTTTGTTTTTGGCGATCGGTTCACTCTTGTATCTTTTTTATATGCAAAACAGTGTCACACAAAGTTTTGATGGTGAGAAAATCAGTATTTTTATGTACTATATTTTAAACGAAATGCCTGAAGGGCTTAAAGGTTTTGTAACCGTTGGAGCTATTGCAGCAGCGCTTTCTAGCACCAACTCCGTTTTGGGAGCGATGGCATCTGTTGCCGTGGAAGATCTTTACAGACCTTGGAAGCTGCGACATGCTCAAGCCGATGAGAAGCACTTCTTAAAAGCTTCACGCATCGCTGTTTTAGTGTTTGCATTTTTACTCTTTTGTATGGCTGTTATAAGCTACTTTTGGCAAAACTACTTCAATCTTGATCTTATAAGTTTTGCTCTTGGTGTGATGGCGTTTGCATACACAGGTCTTTTGGGGGTGTTTTTTTCAGCTGTTTTTACATCAAGAGGCAATGCCACAACAGTTTTTTTGGCACTTTTAGGCGGTTTTATAAGCGTTTTAGCACTTCAGCCCTATACTTTTGGTATCCATATAGGGTTTTCATGGCAAATCGTCATAGGAACTCTTGTTTCATTTATAATTATGCAGTTTGGGAGGTCTCATGAGTGAGTTTTATATAGGGGTGATGTCAGGAACAAGTCTGGACGCTATCGATGTCGTTTTGTGTGAGATAAGCGATGTACAATGTAAGCTCATATGCTCTCATGAGTTCGCTTTTGACAAAAAACTCAAGAGTGAGATACTCCATACACTTTCAAACAACATAACCCTCAGAGATATCGGCATACTCGATCATAAACTCGGTAAACTTTTTGCCAAATCGGTAAACGCTTTTATCAAGAGTAAAAAGCTCAACCCAAAAAACATCAAAGCAATCGGTCTGCACGGACAGACTCTGTGGCATGAACCAAACACAAGCCACCCTTTTTCTATGCAGCTTGGCGATGCAAACATTGTCAATATCCAAACAGGTATCGATGTTGTAGCCGATTTTAGAAGAAAAGATATAGCCCTTGGAGGAGAAGGTGCTCCTTTTACACCTGCATACCATAAGTTTATATTTGACAATTTAGAAAAAAAAGCTGTTGTGCTCAACATTGGCGGTATGGCAAATATCACTATACTTGGTGAGAAACTCACAGGCTATGACACAGGATGCGGTAATGTGCTGATGGATCTTTGGGCGAGTGAGCACCTTCATAAACCCTATGACAAAAATGGCGTCTGGGCAAAAAAAGGGCAGATCAATGAACTTCTTTTACAAGAGATGCTTAAAGAGCCCTACTTCGCAAAAAAACTACCAAAAAGTACGGGACGCGAACTTTTTAACAAACACTGGCTTTTAAAACATTTGTGTAAGTTTCCCATACTCAAACCTGAAGATGTACAGGCAACACTTCTAGAACTCACCACCATAAGTATAAAAAACGAGATCTTAAAAACTGATGCCGAGATGGTGATAGTATGTGGAGGTGGAACACGCAACAAATGTCTCATAAAAAGGCTCAAAGAGGAGCTTGAGGGGATAGAGGTTATCGTAAGTGATCAACTTGGCATAAAAAGTGACTTCTTAGAAGCCATGGCATTTGCCTGGCTTGCGTACAAACGGGTACACAAAGAGGTGGTTGAGCTTAGCGGTGTTACCGGAGCCAGTAGAGATGCCATCTTAGGTGCTTTGTATGAATAGTAAGCTTACACAGTGGCTTACATACACACCCTACAAAGATTTCAAGCTCACCATAGCTTCTGCCGATGCAAGTTTTAGAAAGTACTACAGACTCTCAAGAGGCACAAGCAGCTATCTTATGATGGATTCTTCTTTGGAGAAAGAATCGCTCAAGCCATTTATAGAGGTCACTGCCAAACTTTTAGAAGTTGATGTTCATGCACCAAAAATATGGCTCAAAAACCTTGAAGATGGCTTTTTGATTTTAGAAGATTTTGGTCATACCCACTACCTTGATCTGCTCAACACAACAAACTTCCAAACACTCTACAGAGATGCCATAGACACCATTGTGAAGATGCAAAATGCAAGTACGGCAACACTTCCCATATACGATAAAGAGTTTTTACATAATGAGATGGATCTCATGCAGGAGTGGTATATAGAGAAAAAACTTCGTGTTTCACTCTCACTGCAACAAAAAGAACTTCTCAAAAACTCACTTGAGAGTATCTCAGAAGTGCTGCTTTGCCAACCCCAGGGTGTGTTTGTTCATCGTGATTTTCACTCCAGAAACATTATGCGAAGAGATGATGGAAGCATCGGTGTCATCGACTACCAAGACGCCATGAGCGGAGCTATCACCTATGATCTTGTCTCACTTTTAAAAGATTGCTACATAGCCTTTGAGAGATCAAGCATAGAAAAACTCGCACTCGAATTTCGTGACAAAAAAAAGCTCAAAGTAGATGACGCCACTTTTTTAAAATGGTTTGATTTCATGGGGCTTCAACGCCACATAAAAGTACTCGGTATCTTCTCACGACTGCATATCAGAGACAACAAAGAGGGCTATTTAAAAGATATCCCGCTCACCCTCAAGTATGTACTAGAGACCGCAAAACGCTACAAAGAGACACAGGCGTTGGCACAGCTTCTCAAAGAGATACAATGAAAGCGATGATCCTTGCAGCGGGTCGCGGCAAACGGATGCGTCCTCTAACAGACACCATACCAAAACCACTTCTGGAAGTTGCGTCTCAACCTCTTATTGTGTGGCATATAGAAAAACTTGCCTCTTGCGGTTTTAGCGAGATCATCATCAACATCGCCCACCTTGGTGAGAAGATAAAAGATCGACTTGGCAATGGCTCTGAGTGGGGAGTCACGATCACCTACTCCGATGAGCAAAAAGAGGGAGCACTTGAGAGTGCCGGAGCTATCATCAAAGCACTGCCGCTTCTAGGGGAGGAGACCTTTTTGACTCTTAACGCCGATATATGGTGTGACTATGAGTTTGATCCCCATTTTTGCCTTCAAAACGACACCCTTGCACACCTTGTGCTTGTGCCAAACCCTCC
>JALWLL010000053.1 GCA_026996295.1 Sulfurimonas sp. | reverse complement strand
ACATAGAAGATACCCTTTTAAAAATAGGAGGAGCGACACCATCTGGAAAGATCGCCTCCTTTTGTAAAAAAAACAATATAGCAAACTTTGAGTTTCTTTCCCACCTGCCGGGCAAACTCGGAGGACTCGTATCTATGAATGCAGGGATGAAAGAGCATGAGATATGTAACCACCTCTACAGTATTACAACACCTTCTGGCGTACAAACAAAAGATGCCATTGAATATGGGTACAGATATACCGATATAAAAGAACCTGTTTTGCAAGCGAGCTTTTCTCTTGCGTATGGGTTTGATGAGGCACAAGTTGGTCTTTTTAAGAAGATGCGCGCCAATCAACCCTCCACTCCCTCGGCTGGAAGCTGTTTTAAAAATCCAAAAAATGATTATGCCGGCAGACTCATAGAGGCGGTCGGGCTCAAAGGTTATATGCGAGGAGCCATGTGTTTTAGCAAAGAACATGCAAATTTTTTGGTAAATACCGGCGGTGGAACATTTAGAGATGCACTATGGCTGATTCAAGAGGCACAAAAAAGGGTTTATAAAGCTTTTGATATATGGCTTGAGTGTGAAATTGTTGTTTTAGAAGAGGGGTTTATGGGTGAAGACTCACCACTTACAAAACCCAAAAAAGTATAAAAAAGCTCTTAAAAACGAAGCATCAAACCGGCATATACACCGGCAAAATCAAAGTCCACTTTGACATCATCATCAATATACACTTTTTGTACTCTGTAACCCACCTCTAAAGCAGGCTGAATAAGAGGGATAAAATCCAAAGTATAATCAACCTTCGCTCTGGCATCATACAGTGTTGAGCCGTCATAGGAGATATATTTTACATCCGCTTCAAGACCAAGATCTGTTGTAGGAATCTGAACCCTTGTTCTTACATAAAGCATTGGAACAACGACTGAAGAACTATCTGAATAACCGGCAAACCCAAGTGTTGGTTTTGCTGTATAGTCAGTGTTTAGAGCTTTAAGATTCACTCCAAGATCAAGTGTGATCCAAAATGTATTGTCTAAAATATTGTAATACGGAGTAATATCATACTGAGTCATCTCCAAAGTTGTTTGAGAAGTCTGCCCTGCAGGGATGCTAAAATCTTTAAACGTACCGGTAGCAGAACCTGTATTGTAAACATTTGAATATTCCAAGCGAAAGTTTGGAATAATCGGAACCGGATGTTTAATAAATATCCACACATACGGCTGAGCATCTTGTGTTTCATCAGATATATCCGTTGCGGTTACACCTGAAGTTGTATAGCTCATCTCACCACTTGGTGTTTGCCCCCACATACCTGCTCCAAGTTCAACTCTTAAAAAATCAGCACTGAGTGTTGTTGTAGCTAAAAGCGTAGCACACACTAAAGTAGATAACATTTTTTTCATAAAATACTCCAAAATAGATATGGTGTATTATAGCTAAGTGATTTATGAGGTAAACTTAAGGAAATAAATTAGGGACAAAGCCCTAATAAATAGGAGGAAAAATAAAATGAGTTCTAAGTGGACACCTTAAAAACTCAAGTTACGCCACCCACAAAATAGGCGGCGATTTGAATAAGCTTTTTGTTTTGGCTTAGCTAACTGCAGCGATAGCTTCGTCGTATTTAGGCTCTTCAGTGATCTCTGGAACGATCTCTTTGTAAGTTACTATTCCGTTTTCATCGATAGCGAAGATTGCTCTACAAGTAACACCTGCAAGAACAGAACCACCAAGAAGTACACCATAAGCGTTAGCGAAATCTTTGTTTCTAAAGTCAGAAGCAACAGTTAACTTGTCGATCCCCTCAGCTGAACAGAATCTACCTGCAGCAAATGGAAGGTCCATAGAAACAACAGTAGTTTTAACACCTTCTAAGTTAGAAGCTTTTGCATTGAAGTTACGAGTTTCAGTAGCACATACACCTGTATCTAGTGAAGGAACAACAATGATAAGTTGTTTAACGCCTTGAGCGCCACCAACTGTAACATCACCTAAACCATCAGAGTTTACAACTGTAACCTCTGGTGCTTTGTCACCAACATTTACTTCATTTCCTAATAACTCTACGTCTGTACCTTTAAATTTTGTAGTTGCCATTTTGGCTCCTTATTTTTATATTTTTGTTTTGTTAACAGAAGTATATTTTAAATCGGATAATTTTACTCTTAATTAGAAAAGAGCTGTTATCACATAAGCTATTTTTAAGTTTA
Source organism: Sulfurimonas sp. (assembly GCA_026996295.1). Classification (GTDB taxonomy): domain Bacteria; phylum Campylobacterota; class Campylobacteria; order Campylobacterales; family Sulfurimonadaceae; genus Sulfurimonas. The sequence continues at coordinate 44,161 of JALWLL010000053.1, read as the reverse complement.
AAGTTTACTTTTTGGAACAATCTCTAGCTCATCTAAAGAGCAAAACTGTTTTTTCTCATACATCTCTATAGCGACCCTGCCTATCATTGCGGCATTATCTGAACAATATTGAAGTTCACTCACAAGCAACTTTGCACCATAAGGCTGCAACAACTCCTCTACTTGAGCGCGCAAATAAAGGTTTGCACTTGCACCACCCACTATGGCAAAATTCTTTGGAGGATGTGTTTTAAAGTACTTTTTTAGCTTCATAGTCAGATGTTTGGTAGCAATATGCTCAAAAGAAGCTGCGATATCACTGTATTTTGTTTTATCTTCACCGGCAGCTTCCACTGCCAAACGTACTGCGTTTTTAAGTCCTGAGTAGGAAAATGCTATGAGTGGAGACTGATGCAGCGGTACGGTAAAGTTATAGGCTTTCCTGTTACCCTCTTTGGCAAGTTTTTCTATGAGAGGACCTCCGGGATAGCCAAGTCCCATCATTTTTGCAACCTTATCAAAACTCTCACCAAAACTGTCATCCATACTTTTAGCCACAGTGGTGATCTCACAAAGACCTTTCACCTCCATCACCTGCGTATGGCCCCCTGAGACCAACAACACCGTTAAAGGAAAGGTGGTCTCTTTTTCTATAAAGAGTGAGTAGATATGCCCTATAAGATGGTTCACACCGATAAGCTCAATACCAAGCGACACCGCTATCGCCTTTGCCATACTTACCCCCTCCACGAGCGTTACCGCAAGTCCCGGAGTAGATGTTACAGCAACCGCTTTGAGCTTATCAAAATAGGGTTCACACTCCTGTAAGATCTTTGGCAATGCTTCAGCATGAAGTCGTGCCGCGAGTTCAGGGACAACACCGCCATATACGGAGTGCTCAAGCTCCTGAGAGATTTTTTTATGAAAAAGCAGCTTTTTACTTGCTATCTCAGTGATCGCTATGGCGCTGTCATCACAAGAGCTCTCTATGCTCAGTATCATTGTTTGACCTCTTTTAATGTGCAGTTTTTCGAATAAGGAAGGGTTATCTTAAAGCATGTATTTGTTCTGCAAACATCACCCATACTGCATGAGTTACTTAGCTCTATACTACCGTTAAAAATTTGCTCTATTATTTGTTTGGACATATACAAACCTATACCCGTACCTTGAGTTTTCTCTTTTGTAGTGAAGTAAGGGTCAAAGATTTTATCTTGAATCTCCAAAGGGATCCCTCTTCCGTTATCACAACACTCTATTCTCAAGCCATCATACAGGGTCGTAAACTTGAGGTTTATGGTTTTTTCTTCCATATTATCATCAAAAGCATCTTTTGCGTTATTTAACAAGTTGAGAACTACCTGTGATATGGAAGATGCTATCAATACTTCGCCGTTGTTTACTTCAACCTCGATAGTAAGTGTAATATATCTGTTTTTTATATGTGCATCTATAATGCTTCTGATCTCTTTTATAATAAGGTCCAATTCTCTCATCTTAGAGTAGGTTTTTTTATCAAAAAAGGAGATAAAATCATCAATAGTCGTAGCCAAATAGGTGACGTTATCTTCCATAATATCAAAATATTTTTCAAGCTCAGCATCGCTTTTTGTGGAGGTTTTTGCTGTTAGTATTGCCAAATTTATAGTGTTGAGGGGCTGTTTCCACTGATGCGAAATATTGGCCATCATCTCCCCCATGAGCACAAAACGTGCCTGCTCAAAGAGCATAATGTCTTTTTGTTTGCTTTTTTCTCTCTCTTTGAGCAGTTGCTCCTTTAGCTCCCTTGTTCGTTTTACAAACCCAAGAAGCACAATAATAAAAAGCGGGGTAAATAAAGCAGAAAGGATAAGGGAGTAACGAAATAACAATGCCGAAAAGCTATCACAAAAGAGGAGCGTGCACAGATAAACAAGGAGTATAGGCAAAACTAGAACAAATAAACCTAAACGAATGACAATACACCTAACAGAGCATGTAGAGAGCCTCTGGGTAATGGAGTCAACAACAATGTCAAATAGTTTCTGCTCTTTCATCATATATGCCTTACAAAGTCCCTTACTTCTGTGTCCATTGCAAACACATCCTCTACATCTTTTGGAAGTCTATGAAACTTCTCATACGCGTTGATAATATGTTTACTTATATCCATAAAACCTATCTCACGCGCTATAAACTTCTCTATGGCCGCCTCATTGGCAGCATTGACGACAACGCCACGCTCAGGATTTTGTAATAGATCCTTTTTGATCTGCCAAACAGGATAACGATCACTCGTTATCTCTCGAAACTCCAAAGAACCCACCTCAAGAAGATCAACATGTTCTAAAATATTTTCCTGCATATCTGCATCAAGAGCATACGCTATTGGAAGTTGCATACTTGCATGGGCAAAATGTGCCGTGGTTGAACCGTCTTTAAAATCTATGAGGGCGTGTATCAAAGACTTTGTCTCTATTATAGCATCATATTTTCCGGGACCAAAAAGCCATCTTGCTTCTAGTAGCTCAAAGAGCTTGTTTACCATGGTTGCAGAGTCTATGGTTATCTTTTGTCCCATCGACCAGTTTGGGTGTTTTTGAGTGTCTTTTAGTGTTGCCGTGTGTAATTTTGCGATTTCCCAATCACGAAATGCCCCACCGCTTGCAGTGATGATCATCTTGCTAACAGGTCTGTTTTGCATCAAATACCATAAACCAAAATGCTCACTGTCTATGGGCTGAATTTTACTTATATCTATAAATGCACCACAGGCGACCAGGGATTCTTTGTTTGCCAAAGCGATCTTTTTACCACACTCAAGTGCTTTAAGCGTAGGACGAAGACCCAAAAAACCTACAAGAGCATTCACCAGCAGGCTGCTTTTGGCATCTTGGATCACTTCTACAATAGCATTTTCACCATAGTAAACCCTACTGTGCTCTACCTTATGAAGATCCTCTTTATCGGCAATAACGACAACTTTTGGAGAATGCTCAGCGATCTGTCGGTTTAAAAGCTCTATATTTTTCCCCGCAACCAAGACCTCTACATCTATAGAAAACTTCTTTGCAATCTCAAGAGTATTTACCCCTATAGAGCCGGTTGATCCTAGAAGTATCAAATTAGACCAAGCCTCTAAGAAGTACAAGCATCACTACAGAGCCAAAAAGGTAACCATCAATACGATCAAGAACACCGCCGTGCCCCGGAAGTATGTCGCCGCTGTCTTTGACACCGGCTTTGCGTTTGAGCGAACTCTCAAAAAGATCTCCAAAAATGGAACTTGTTGCAACCACAAAAGAGATCACAAAAGAGATCCAAAGATCAACAAAAGTAAGCCCTATAAACATACCACTCAGTGTTGCAACGACTATGCCGCCGATCACACCCTCCATGGTTTTGTTGGGGCTTGTCTCACAAAAACGGGTTTTGCCTATACTTTTGCCAACTGCATACGCACCCACATCGGTCATGGCAACTACGACCAACAGCCATAAAAGTGCCAAGGTGCCATACTCCTGATACATGGTGAACATAAAAAGCATCCCGGCAGTCGGGTAGAGAAAAGGTAAAAAGTTTCTCCACTGCATCTCTTTGTTATAAGCAACAGCACTCGCATACACAATACCCGCTAGTACAAACAGATCATCACCATAGGGGTAGATACCTGCAAATACCCAAAGAACAAGAGCATAAAAATAAAGGGAATTGTTCTCAACACCAAAAAGTTTGACCGCTTCATGAAAGGCAAGGAGATAAACGGCTCCAAAAACAAGCCACATTAAAAAGAAGTTATCTATAAGACCTATGAGTAAAACAGCGACAACAAGAGCCACTCCTGTTACTATTCTTTGTTTATGTTTTGCAAAAATGCCCATGAGTATCCCTTGAATGTTTCTAGTGAAAAACGAATGGGAGATTATACCTAATTCACACTTTAATATCTAACTTATACAGATGGGATTCACTCCCCTGCTCCTCTTGCTCCCCTTTTTTCTTTTTTCGATCTCTTTTATTTTCCTGGTCGGCTCCGTTTTTCTCATGCTCACGCTCAGGATCGATCTCATGGTTTTCCTCTGCGGGACGCACTTCTAAAACCTCTTTCTCTTTCTCATTCACAATAGCCTGAGCAGCTACATTTTGCAAATCAAAACGGTTTATCTGGTTCCCTTTTACAGATGCTATGCTCGCTGTTTGCTGATTGACATAGATGGTGTTTTCTACCGGACCTAACATAGCCGTCTCCTTTGCATTGTTTTAGCGTTCATCTCTTGTATCTACTTCTATGGTTTTATATTTGTTATAAAGCACATTGGCACCCTCTTGGATACTGACCTCTCTTCTAGGAGTATAATCGACCAAATAGCGCCCTTTCTCAAACATAGTAAACTCCACACACAACCTTGCGGCAGATTCTATGATATGTTGAGGAAGGTTTTGCTTATCCGTTGTAATGATCACATGTGCTGAGGGACGCTCTTTCATATGGATCCATATATCACGTGCACGCGCATTTTTAAGAAGTTCAATATTGCCTTTTTCACTTTTGCCAAGTTGCACTTTATAACCCTCTATCCAAAAAACCTCTATGGCATCGTTGTGTTTGTTTTTTTTACCTTGGATCTTTTTAGGAAAAAGCAGTGCTATCTTTGCGACATCCTTTGCTTGCTCAACTATATGTATAAAGTGTTTTATATGCTCTATCTTTGAAGAGAGTGAGTCTTTTTCTATGTGAAGATTTTTTGCTTTTTGCTTTGCTTTTTTACTTTTTGAGAAAAGATCATTTGCCACAAGCGCCACACTCGGGTATGTTTTTGCCAGCTCGAGTGTTTTGGTGGAACCATCATACTCTTTAAGATGCAGCACCTTTTCATAAGGCTTTATCGTATGCATTTGGGAGAGCACGAGATTTCCATAGTGCTCATACTTCTGCGCCTCTTTTAAAAGCTCTTCTTCATTTTCAAGTGCATCATAAAGTTTTTGCAGACGTTTAAGCTTTTTATGTAAAAGTGCAATCTTTTGTTTTTTGAGTGATGCGAGTTTTTGTTGTTGCTCTTTTGCAAACTGCTCATATAAAAAAGCCTCTATATCCTCAATCTGATACTCTTTTGCTACAAAAGGTGCACTCGGAATATCCAGAAGTTTTTGTCCGACACGCACTTCACGAAACGATGAAAAAAGATCAATATGGCGAAGAGCTTCTAAAACGATCTCGTTTTCATCAAGTATAATGACATTTGTGTACTTGCCGGTAAACTCAAACTGCAAGTAGGTGATCTCTTTTTTATACGCGGAGGCTATGGAGGTTGTAAACCTTATAATTTTGTCGTTGTTAAGCAGCGTAACTTCTAAGATATTGGAGCGGTTCAAACGCTTTGCCAATACAACATCAAAAGGGGCATTATAGACTTTTGAGCGGGCATAGGAGTTACACTTAAATATGCTTGAGTTTGAACGCTGCATCTCAAAATAGATACTCTCATCCTTATCAAACACTATTTTGAGTATAGTGTCTGAAACTCTATGTATGGCAGAAATCTTTTTAAAATTTTGCAGATATGTTACTATCTGTCTTAGGTGTGAAAGCTTCATCTGTTCCAACGTTGTTTATTTTTGTATCTATGATTGTATCACAGAAAAAGAAACTCTTAGGTGTGACAAAGTATGTAAAATTACATTAAAGCTATATCGCTACAATTACGAAAATATTTTTCAAAAAGAGTTTATGTGCGTCTTCCTAAAGGTTTTGGTAAAAATTATTTTACATTAACAGCTATTCAAGCATATATATCTATGCAAAAACTTGTAGCTTTGAGTGCTTCTTTATGCACACTTGATGGAAAACCCCTTCGACTCAAAATCAACTCCCCTCCAGATCACTAACTTCTAAGATAACAACAAACTAACAAACACAAAAACAACAAATACAAGGAATATACCTATGCAACAAACAATAAAACTTTCACTTCTCTGTGGTGTTTTACTCACTTCACTCAATGCCGCTGATGCACTAGAGCTGGCTCCTGTCACTGTTTACAGTGCTTCTAAAACTTCTCAACCGCTTCAAGATGTCACTGCTGATGTCAACATCATAACAGCAGCAGAGATAGAGGAAAAAAAATACACCACCGTTACAGAAGCGCTCAACACACTCCCGGGTATTAACGTTACAAGTAACGGTGGGCTTGGTAAGAGCACTTCTGTTTATGTAAGAGGGATGAACTCAAAACGTGTACTTGTACTTATAGACGGTATCCGTTATAACGATATAACAGGTCTCAACGGTGCCCCATTTGAGCATTTGATGATCAATGATATTGAGCAGATCGAGGTGATTAAAGGTGCTCAGTCGGGTGTATGGGGCGCAGATGCAAGTGCGGGTGTGATCAACATCATCACTAAAAGTGCCCAAAAAGGGCTTCACGCTTCTGCACACTTGGAAGTTGGAAGTTTTAAAACAAGAAAATATGGTGCAAGAGCCTCTTATAAAGCGGATAACTATTATATTGATCTTGCTTCTTCAAAGCTTACAACAGATGGTTTTACAGCACAAGCCCCAAGGGGAGAAGATATAGACAACTATGAAACAGATGGTTATGTCAACACCACCTCCACGATCAAAGCGGGCTTCAACTTCAACGATACAAACACAATAGATATCGAACACACCCTTATCGATGCTACAAATCACTATGACACCTATGGTGATCCGGATGGTAATGCTTTAAGCACTACACGCGATACGTTCAGCAAGATCAACTTCCATCACATAGACAGCTTCAACGAACTTGACATATATACCAAGCACTCTGTGTTCTCAAGAGAGTACGCTTATGGAGAGTATGACGGAACAGTACGTGAGTATGGTCTCAAATCTAAAATATCTTACGCAGAGGAAGACTTTTTGGTATGGGGTATTGATCATAAAGTGTTTAAGCATAAAAATGATCTTAATGAGCGTTATAACAATACAGCAGGATTTTTGACAAACTCCAACAGCTTTGAAGGTCTCATCGGTGGAAAAACAATATTTACACAATCACTTCGATATGATACCTACGATGAGTTTGATAACAAACTAACAGGCAAAATCGGTATCAAACATATCGCTTCTAAGTTCAAAGGGCTTTATGCAACAGCAAATATCGGTACCGCTTACAATGTACCGACACTCTACAACCTTTATGATCCAACATACGGAAATAAAGATCTTACTCCGGAGAGCACTCTCTCTTATGATATCTCAGTAGGCTACAAAGCATGGAAGGTCACTTACTTTAACAGTGATATCAAAGATATGATCGACTACTATGACCCTGATGGATGGAGTGGACCTATTGCAGGAAAGTACAATAACCTTAGTGGCACCTCAACTATCAACGGTTATGAGCTTGAGTACAGCGATGAACTCCTTCAAGACACACTTGTAAGTGCAAACTACACCCGCCTTCTAAAAGCTGAGGACAACAATGGCATAGCACTGGCAAGACGTGCACTCTCTACACTCAATGTAAGTGTTGATTATTATGGTTTTGAAAAAGTTCACTTTGCTCTTAGTGCCCAGTATATCGGTAAAAGATACGACTCAGCAGATAATCAGGGAGCACAAACAGGTGAGTACCTTGTAGCTAACGGTGTTATAAACTATGATGTGAACAAACAATTTCAGGTATATGCAAAACTTGACAATATCACAAACAGATACTATCAGGTAATAGACGGCTATGCTACAGCTCCTAGAAGTGGTTATGTAGGAATCAAAGCTAAATTTTAATACAATACACAAAAAAGGTCTCTGCCGTGGGTACAAAAATCTTTTCATTCATTCTCCTTTTTGTACTAAGCCTCGGTGCTGTGGCTCAAGAGAGGGTTGTCTCCCTGAGTCCCTCCATAACAGAGATCGTTTTTGCACTTGAAAAGGGGGATACGCTTGTTGGAACAAGTTCTTACTCCCTTTATCCAAAAGAGGCACTCAAACTTCCGGTTATAGGGGGTTACACACAGCCAAATATAGAAAAGATCTTAGCACTCTCCCCCACTTTGGTCATTGGACAGACATTTAACTTTCGGACACTTCAAAAACTAAAAAAATTTCATATCAAAACACTTATGGTACGTCTTCAAAGCATCCGAGATATCCAAAACTCTATACAAAAAATTTCAAGTGCTCTCAACGCACAAGAATCAAAAGAGCAACAGCTCCTCCATAACATAACAACTGCAATAGACTCTATAAAAAAAACAAAAACACCCCATAGCGTTATGATTGTGTACGGACTCAGAGATGATCTCAGAAGCAGAACATATATCGCAGGTAACAACATCTTTTTTGATGAGATCATTAAACTGAGTGGCAACACAAACGCTTACACAAGCGACAACACACAACAGCCTGTTTTAAGTTATGAAAATATCATAGCACTCAATCCTGATCAGGTGATCATACTCCATTCAAAAAAAAGCCATCCAAACACCGATATCAAAAAAGCGCTTCAAAGCTGGTATGCGCTGCCCATAAACGCTTCAAAAAACAAAAAGATCAGTATCGTTGATGAGGAGTATATCCATATCCCTTCACACAGAATAGCCCTTACCATACAAAGACTCTCTCAAGAGATGAGTGATGATTGAGATCGATTCTCTGAGTTGCCGTTTTGATGGAACAAGTGTTCTTGAGAACATCTCTTTACGTATAGACTCTCATTTGAGCATACTTGGAGCAAACGGTTCGGGTAAAAGCACCTTTGCAAAATCACTCTGCAACCTTGTAGAGTTTCAAGGAAGCATACACCTTAACTCCCATGACATAAAAGAGATTTCACACAAACAAAGAGCAAAACTGATCTCTTATATACCTGCAAAACTGGAAGTTTACGATCCTTACATAGAGTTGTTTGAGTTTGTACTTCTAGGTAGATTTGCTTACAAAAAAAGTTTTTTTGAATACACACACCAAGATCGGCAGATCGCACTGAAATATCTACGACTTCTCAATATTGAGCATCTAAAAAACCACACCCTGCACTCTTTAAGCTCAGGAGAGCAACAACTCGCACTTATAGCAAGTGCTCTTTCTCAAGAGAGTGATATCATCATACTTGATGAGCCTACAGCGAACCTTGATCCTTACAACTCTCGGGTGATAGCACAACACATCAAAGCACTGCAAAGATCGCATCAGGTCATACTGATAACGCATGATCTGCACCTTGCTGCATTTGTCAACTCTGCTGTACTTTTTTTCAAAGACGCCAAAGCAGATTTTTACAAAAACAATTTTTTTCAAAACAGTGTACTTCATAAGCTCTATGGGGTTGAGTTTGACAATCTGGCGGTCAAGTATGAGTAGGTTTGTTATCTGGTTTACTCTTGTATCTATTGCGCTTCTCTCTCCCTTTGTGGGTGCTGCTTCCATAAATATCAACGAGCTTTTGCATTTTGATTCGCTCAGCTCAAGCATATTTTTTGAGCTTCGACTTCCCCGCGTCACATTTGCCTTTTTAGCGGGTGCCATTTTAGCTCTCAGTGGTCTTTTATTTCAGACACTTTTTAGAAATGCTCTTATGACACCCTACACGCTTGGGATCTCAAGCGGTGCAGTTTTAGGGGCGGGGATAGCCATAAAGCTTGGTCTTACAAGCTTGTTTTTTGGTCTTGGGGCTATGAGTATCTTTGGGTTTTTGGGTGCTATGTTCACTGTTTTTTTGCTTGTGTATCTTGCACGCTTTTTACGCAATTCACAACAAGAGTCACTGTTACTTTTAGGGATTGCCCTCTCACTCTTTTACTCCGCTGCACTGATGGTGCTGTTTTACCTCGGAGATACACTCCAAAACGATATGCTCATACGCTTTACTATGGGTTCTCTCTCAGTTATTGGGTGGTTTTACCCCTTGGTACTTGTAGTGGTCACACTCATTTTGATCCTGAGCATCTACCTTTTTAGGTTTGAACTGCAGCTTCTGAGCATCTCTGATGAGAGCGCGTCTCTTAAAGGGGTTCATACAAAAAGACTTACCCTCTTTTTACTCATCGTCTCATCATTTGCCATCGGTACACTTGTAAGCATAAGCGGTCCCATAGGCTTTGTGGGGCTGATCATCCCCCATATGGTATCCAAGCTCTACCCAAGCAGTGTGGACAAGCGCATACTCAAAACGGCACTTTTTGGCGGGCTTTTTCTTATAGCCTGTGACACGCTCACCCGTGTACTCGATACCCAAAGTGAGCTTCCCATAGGGATAGTGACTGCATTTATAGGCGGTCCGTTTTTTATCTATCTTATTATCAGCAGAAACAAAAAGTAAGGGAGGCTGTATGGGTTATGCTTCATGGTTTCAAACACATGCAAACAAACATCAAACAATAGTAAAAAAACTTCTCAAAGAGGGTTATGGCAAAGAGGCTGTTATCGAGTATTTTGACTTTGAGAACATGGTGCAAAAAGAGCCTGAGTTCTGCCCGCTTTATGCCAAAAACCAAAAATGTCATGAGATGAGCTCTCTCAACTGCTACCTTTGTGCCTGTCCAAACTTTAGGTTTAACGATGAGGGTATTGAGCAGATACAAGGCAAAACCAAGTACAGTTTTTGTGCCATCGACTCGAAAGACGGCAGAGCAGGAGTGTACGCAAACAAGATCCATCAAGACTGCTCACTATGTCAAGTACCACACACACGAGAGTATGTACGCAAACATTTTGAGTTTGAGTGGAGCCAAATTATGAAAAAGTGTCCTCTTTAATGGGTGTCAAAACATCTATAGATCTCAAAGAGGTACAAAAACTTTTTCCCGATTTTGCTATCAACACCCTTACCCCTACAACATCAGGGGTTGTTGATACAACCTACATCACCGAGCATTATGTTCTTAAAAAGTATGAAAGAGAGTGTAATGTTACACACGATGCACAACGTCTCAAGCTCTTTCACAAACAAGGGCTGCGTGTTCCCAGACATCTCTCCTCAAACAGGCAATGGCACCTCTATGAGAAGCTCACAGGTTCAGAGCCACACACCATACAAACCTACCATATTCAGGCTCTTGCAAGGTTTCTCTCAAAGTTTCATGCCCTCAGCCACCGCATGGTTTGTGAAACACACTTTCTTGAGAACTACAGTATCGATGATATGTTACACTATTGCAAAAGGCATCATTTTTTTTACTACAAAAAACTGCAACACCTCAAGGGTTACAAACTTGTAAACGATGGTTTTATTCACGGAGATATCTTTAAAGACAACACCCTTTTTCATGGTGAGCAAATCGCTGTTTTTGATTTTATCGATGGTGGAAGCGGCGCTTTTGTATTTGATGCGGCGGTGGCACTTACAGCCTTTGATGCGAACAAACACACACCCTGTTTTCTCAACCTTTTTCTCAAAACATACAACCAAAGAGCTGTTAAAAAACTAAGCAAAGGGGAGCTGCTTCACAGTATGCAAAAAGCGGCACATCTTTACGCGCTTTTGCGGATACAGCACTACAAAAATACCAAACGAGCCAAAGAGCTTCTTAGTAAAATTTAGGTAAAATCCCCTATGCAAATAACAATAGATCAATACAACATGCAAAACCTGCAAACCTTTAGTGAACTTCTCAAAAAAGATCCAAGCACCATCATCAACGAGGCGCTTGAGGAGTATTTTGAGAAGGAGCAAAAAAAGCTTTTAGAGAAAAACCTTGAAGATGAAAACGCTATGACAAACCTCGACTTCAACGAGTTTTGGGATGATGTCGATATATGAAACACGGCGGCAATATCTACAAGGCAGCAAAAAAACTTCGCTGCCTACCTGAGCAGATCATAGATTTCTCCTCAAACATCAACTGCTACCATCCAAAAACAGACATAACCCCGACAAATGCGATGCTCATTCCCTATGCCGATGCAAACTACACAGAACTCAAAAAAACCATCGCAAAATCTTACGCACTCAAACCTACACAGATCTCGCTTCACAGTGGTGCTACCACCGCCATTTTCAAGCTCTTTGAGAGCTTGGAAGAAAAACGTGTCTATCTCTATGCTCCACTCTATGGTGAGTATGAAAAAGCTGCCAAAAAATACAACAAAAACATTTTCAAGATAAATCGCTTGAGCAACATAGACAAGCGAGTCAAAAAAAACTCCATCGTTGTTTTTGTCAACCCCTCAACCCCGGAGGGAAAGTTTTATAAGCTCGATAAACTTTTTGCTATGTGGCAGGAGCAAAACTGCACCATCATTCTTGATGAATCTTTTTTAGAGTTTGAAGCTCTTCCCTCTCAACGCTTCAGAATCGCAGAGTATGAAAAGCTCTTTATAGTGCAGTCATTTTCAAAATTTTACAGCTGTGCGGGCGTACGCATAGGTGCAGTGTTTACCAACACAAAAAGTGTGCAAAAACTTCACGCTCCGCTATGGAGTATCTCCTCTTTTGATGCCGTATTTTTACAAAAAAGGCTCAGCGATGCAGAGTTTATAAAAAAAAGCAGAAAAATACACCAAAAGAGAAAACAGGAACTCTATCGTATCTTAGAAGACTCCAACGTATTTGACACCATTTATGCGAGTGATGCCAACTTTTTTCTCACCCACTCCAAACATGCCAAAAAGCTTCATAAATATCTCTATAACAACAAAATACTCACGAGAGTTTGTACAAGCTTTGATTTTCTTACGCATAAGCATATTCGCTTTGCACTCAAAGATACAAAGGCACATAAAAAACTTCAAAAGGCGCTCCATGCATTCACTTAGTATTTTTGGAACAAGTAGTGATGCCGGCAAATCAACGCTTGCTTTTGCCATCACCTACCTCCTTCACCATCGCGGTATCAAAGTTGCCCCTTTTAAAGCACAAAATGTCTCAAACAACTCTCAGGTCAGTGATGACGGCGGCGAGATAGCGATCCCCCAACACTTTGCAGCAGAGTCCATCGGGGTGAAAACCTCGGTATCTATGAACCCCGTACTTCTCAAATCGGGAGGCAACTCCTGCGCGCATATCATTATCAACGGTAAAAATATCGGCAACAAAGATGTATGGAGCTATTACCGAGATATCGATACACTCAAACCTTTTGCAAAAGAGGCCTTTGAAACATTACGAAAAACATATGAGTGCATAGTTGCCGAGGGTGCTGGAAGCCCGGTTGAGCTGAATCTGATGCAAAAAGACCTCTCCAATATTTTCATAGCCGATGAGTTCAACACCAAAATCATACTTGTAGCCGACATACAAAAAGGCGGAGTCTTTGCTTCCATATACGGTGTGTATAAACTACTTCCAAAAAAACTTCGCAAAAATCTCATAGGGGTTATCATCAACAAGTTTCAAGGGGATATGACACTCTTTGATGAGGGGGTCAAGATCATACAGGAGCGTTTTGGCATCAAAGTGCTCGGTGTTGTACCGTTTTGCCCTTTTAACCTCGGCTTTGAAGATGCTCAATCCCTTATGAACTACAGGCAAGATACAACAGATGCCATCATCAAAGTGGGTGTTGTGAGATTACCCCATATCTCAAACTTTACCGACTTTGAGCCCCTTGTTGCAGATGCACAAGTGGAGCTTACTTTTGTAAGTTCACTCAGTGAAGCAAGTCTGTGCGATGTTGTTGTTGTGCCTGGGAGCAAAAGGGTTGTGGATGATCTTGCATGGTTAAAAGAGCGAGGTTTTGAGTCACTTCTGAGTTCAAAAGAGAAGGTTATTGTCGCTATTTGCGGCGGTTATGAGATGATGTTTGAGAAGATTTTTGACCCCCTCATGATAGAATCTGATGAAAAAGAGGTACAGGGATTTGGGCGTTTTAAAGGGTCTGTTACATTTCAAAAAGAAAAGATTCTCAAAAAAGGCACCTATAACCTCTTTGGCACTATTGTCGATGGGTATGAGATACATAACGCCGTTGCAACAAAAAGAGCAAAAAAGAAAAAAAATCTTTATGGAACCTTTGTCCATGCCCTCTTTGAGAGTGATGCGTTTCGCTACAAACTCTTTAGCTCCATAAACCCAAACTACAAAGGCTACTCTTTTCAAACCTACAAAGCAAAAGCGATAGAAACATTTGCTATGCATATAGATAAGCATATAGATATGGATCATATAGAGAAAATGTTGCATGAGTAATTTGCTTATTGCCCTTTTAGCTTACATCATTGACAAAATCTTTGGTGAATTTCGTTTTATCAAACATCCCATTATCATCATAGGGGAGCTTATCTCTTTTGCAGAGAAAAAACTCTATAACAACACTGTTTTGAATGGTTTGTTACTTGTTATGTTTGTGTTAGCTGTTGTCACTAGCATAAGCTTTTTGCTTGAGGCCTTGCTTACAGCGTTACCCTATACCCTTTACATACTCTGCAGCTCATTCATAAGCGCTATGTTTTTAGCTCATAAGATGCTCTACGATAGTGTTTTGGAGCTACTCTCTACCCAAGATAAAAAAACAGCCCTTGCTCAACTCGTCAGTAGAGATGTTGCAACGATGGAGGAGAGCGATATCTATAAAGCCGCTATTGAGACCTATGCAGAAAATCTAAGCGATGGTGTTATCGCACCGCTTTTTTATCTGCTGCTTTTTTCTCTTCCCGGTATCATTATCTACAAAACCATCAACACTATGGACTCTATGCTCGGATACAAAAATATGCGCTATGAGAAGTTTGGAAAAGTTGCCGCAAAGCTTGATGATGTGGCTAACTTCATACCATCACGCATAACAGCTGTTTTGATAATGTTACTCACACAACAACAAAAACCCTTTGCCTTTTACAAAGATGGACAAAAACATGAAAGCCCAAATGCAGGACACCCCATCACTGCCATGGCACTCTTTCTTGGTGTCGCACTCGGTGGTGACACCTCCTACTTTGGAAGTATCAAGAAAAAACCCTATTTTGGCACTGGAGGTAAGATCATCACGGCGAGCGACTTGCACAAGGCTTTAACACTTAGATATAAAATCGATACCGCTGTTATAGCAATTTTTGGCACAGTTTATCTCTTCTTAACTCTTTGGGTATCATAATACTCAAAACATTTAAAAGGTGAGTGTGATGGATCTTGAAAAGATTGAGCAAGAAGTTATGCGGCTCTCCCCCTATGTCAAAGAGATCAAAGTTGTTATACGCGATTCTGCTGCGTTTGCGCTTATATTTCCCGATTTTGACAAGCTTAGAGAGTCCCATATTATCAACATACGTGAAGAGATTCGATGGTATGCGGTGGAGCTTTACAACCTTCACGCCAAAGAAGATGAGAAGATAAGGGGCTTTGTAATAGTTCCTTACAGTTTTAAAACAACTACCAAGGATTACGATACACTCATACAAACGCTTCACACAAAACATATCACCCACACCAAAGAGCCCCAAGATGAGATCTACCTTGCTCTCAAAAACTTTATAGCGTCACTTTGCCATTGTGATCTGTTTTTCACTGCACATCTTGAGCTTGATCTCGGGCTTGATTCACTCAGCTATGTTGAGCTTTTCAGCTTTGTAGAGGAGAGTTTCGGTGTTTTTATAGATGAGGCTATTTTCTCCCAAATGATGAACCTCAACAAACTCTATGAGTATGTCAAAACCCACAAAAAATATGTCAAACCTGCCAAGATCACATACAAAGAACTTCTCAAAAAGGATATTGGGCAAAAGCTCATCTACTCACCATACATCATGTACACCTACAAAACTCTGCTGCTGCCTCTGTTTAAACTTTACTTCCGGTTTGAGATACAAGGGAGAGAAAATATACCCTCGAGTCCTTGTATTTTTGCACCTTCACACCAGAGTATGCTTGATGGCTTTTTAGTAGAAGCGAGCTTGCCTTACCAGATCTTAAAACACAGTTTTTTTCTTGCCTATAAACAGGTGTTTGGAACCTCTGTGCTTGAACCCATAGCCAAACACGGACAGACCATCCTTATAGATGCCAATGAAGATCTGCTCCACTCTATGCTTCTGTGTGCTCAGGTACTAAAGGAGAAAAACTCTTTGGTGATCTTTCCTGAGGGAGCACGAACAAGAGACAGAAAACTTCTCCCTTTCAAGCCCTTTTTTGCAATGCTCAGCAAAGAGTACAACATCCCTGTGGTACCCATCATGATAGATGGCAGCTTTGAGGCACTACCAAGCGGCACTCTGCTTCCAAAACCAAAAAAGATCAAACTCTCCTACCTCAAGCCCATCTACCCTGATGCCCTTTCTTATGAGCAGATCGCACAAAAAACAAAAGATGCCATTGCAGCTGAGCTAAGGGCTTAAGATAAAGCCTCTTTCACATCTTTGGCAACTTTTTTCTCATCTACAAAATAGAGTAAAATTGCCCCGACTATAAAAAAGATACTCACAGAAGCGATACCGATACGGGAGCTTTCACTCAGCACAGCCATAACACCAACCACCATAGGACCCAAAATCACGGCAAACTTCCCAAGGAGATTGTAAAAACCAAAAAATTCCGCGGAGTTCTTTTGAGGTATCATTTTGGCATAGTATGAGCGACTCAGTGCCTGTATCCCCCCTTGTACCAAAGCGATCATCACGGCAAGCAGATAAAACTCATACACCGCCTCCATCATCGCTGCCCATACAATAATGCACAGATACATAGCTATGGCGAGAAAAATTGCTTTTTTTGTATCCCACACATAAGAGAGTTTTGCAAAAAGCAGTGTCGCCGGAAAGCCCACAAACTGCACGATGAGCAAAGAGAGTATAAGATTGTGGGTATCAAACCCCAAAGCCATTCCATAGTCAACCGCCATACGGATAACGGTATCGACCCCATCTATATACAGCCAGTACGCCACAAGAAACAAAAGCAGGCCTTTGAGTTGTGCTATTTTTGAAAAAGTTCTCTTCAGCTGGGTATAGCCTGCAAGAAACGAGCCTTTACTTCCAAGACTTGCAACCTTTTTCTCTTTCACAAACACAAGCAAAGGGAGAGAAAAAACAGCCCACCAAAGCGCAACACTTACAAAAGAGGCTTTAATAGCCTCCACTTCTGAGCTAAAGCCAAAAAACTCCGGTTTTTGCAGCATAAAAACATTCAGCCCAAACAAAACACCTCCGCCAAGATAGCCCAATGCGAAGCCGAGCCCTGAGACATAATCAACATTTTTTTCACTAGAAACCGAGGGCAGCAAACCGTCATAGAAAGTGTTTGAGCCCATAAAGCCTATGTTGGCAAGCACATATACAAATACTGCCAACTCCCACTCTCCCCTGCCTACAAGTGCCAAAGAGGCGCTCATTAGGATCCCCAAAAATGCAAACAAAAACAAAAAACGCTTTCTCAGCGAAGATACATCTGCTATGGCTCCAAGAAGTGGTGCCAAGAGCACAATAACAAAACTTGAGAGGGAGTTTGCAAAACCAAGCTGCGCCGTGCTCATGGTTACATCTACATCAGCACTGTAGTAGGATTTGAAAAAAAGTGGGAAAAAACCCGCCATAACCGTAGTGGCATACGCCGAGTTTGCCCAATCATACAGTGCCCAGGAGTAGATGCTTTTTTTATCTTTCATAAAATAATTTTAGCACAACTTCTATGGTAAAATCATATTATGAACTTTTTAGATCTTTTTGAAAAACAATCACTTATCGGTGCACACAGAGGCGACAGGGTACATTTTGCCGAAAATACCCTCAGTGCTCTTGAGGGTGCAAAAAACAGATGTAACTTTATAGAGATCGATACACAACTGAGCAAAGATGGTATCGCCATCATTATGCACGATGCAACGCTTGAGAGAACCACTAATGTTACCAAGCTCAAGGAGTTTGCACATAAAAAGCCTTTTAGAGTATGTGACTTTACCCTCAAAGAGCTCGAAAAACTCGACTATGGAACTTGGTTTAAGGGGGTGCCTGAACCTCTTTTAACGCTCCATCAAGCCCTGAGATTTATCAAACAAAACAAGCTTTTTCTTAACCTTGAGATCAAAGATATGCACAACACATTTGAAGATACACAGGTTATTCAAACCCTTATGCGGGAGATCCACGAAACAGATACCCATCAGCAACTGCTTATCTCCTCATTCAGACATCAATACCTAAAACTGTGCAAGCCACTTCCAACTGCCGCGCTTGTGGAGAACAAACACCCACACAACCTTGTGCACTATTTAAAAAAGCTCAAAGTTGATGCTTACCACTTCAACAAAAAGCTTGTATGTGAAACAAAGATCAAACACTTAAGAGAGCGTGGTTTTTTTATCAATATCTACACGCTCAATGATCCAAATGAAGCCAAAGAGCTTTTTAGCATGGGAGTTAATGGAATTTTTACAGATGATTTGGATAAAATGGCATCAAAAAGATACGACGATGCAAAGCTATAACATTTTTACAAACACACAAGACTCACTTCCAAAAGCAAAAGCCGACTTTCTTCTCGCTGCTTCTGTAAGCAAAACCTGCGAGATAGAGGGGATCACCCAAGCAGGTATCCCCGGGATGATACCCCTGACACCTACGCTAGATGCTGAATTTATAACAAACGAGAAGGTGTTTTCACTCACTGAACTCGCCGAAACACCAAAAGGGGTACCTACTCCGGCAATCATCACAAGAGCCGTACATAACCTGCACCCTTTTGCAAGTATAGAAATTTTAAACCTCGGACTTGAGCAAACACCCAAGAACTGCGTGCTGCACAACTTTGACATCACCCCTTCTGAGTCGATAGACAAGGGGGCTTCCATAGATGCCAAATCTATCTTTGAAAAAGGGATGCACTTTGGAAGAAACTATGAGCTCAAAGGCTCCTACCTTATCCTTGGGGAGAGCACACCCGCAGGTACAACAACTGCAACTGCAAGCGCTTTGGCACTCGGGTATGATTGTAGAGATGATTTTTCATCAAGCTTCTTGCATGTGCCTCAAGATATTAAAAACACAACCATCAACAAGGCACTTGCACTCATTCATGAAGATGCAACTACCTTTGAGAAGCTCTCTATCGTCAGTGATAATATGCTTGTGTTTTGTGCCGGCTTTTTGCTTGAAGCCTCTAAAAGATTTCATGTTGTTTTAGCAGGTGGCACACAGATGGCGGCTGTTCTTTTAATCGCCGACAAACTGAAAGAAGATCTGCTTATGCGGGTCAAACATGACAATATAACACTCGCTACAACAGGCTGGGTCGCTCATGACAACAACTCAAATATTGCCCATATTCTCTCACTTTTAAGTTATACACCTCACGCTCTTTATTGCCCTTTTTCTTTTGCTGAAGCCTCTATCGCTGTTTTACACAAATATGATGAGGGGGAAGCCAAAGAGGGTGTTGGAGCCGGTGGCGCGCTTAGCTACGCCTCGGCAAATAAGCTAAGCAACAAAGAACTTCTAGAACAAATAGAATATATCTTATACACCATGTAGCCATGGAAGTTAAGAGCCTCTTCTTTTTCCTCCCGCACCACGGGCATGTTTGCCTGTATAGTGCTTTTTAAAGCAGCTCTGACATATGGTATATTTTGAGTTCATCGGCAATGGAGCATGGCAGATTCTACATCGGGGAACAAAATGGCTTTGCTGCAAAGACTCCTCTATAAACTTGTTTAACACCCCTCTATACTGTCTTGCTTTTGGAGCATCTCTAAAGTACTCCTCAAAACGGTAACTAAGCCATAAATAAAGAGAGATCTCTTTGACCATATCTTCGGCACGCAAAAGCTCTTCGGTAGTTTGTGCAAAACTTCCAACAAGTGCCGGTGGATTGTAAGGGATAGGCATCTTTTTTTCCAGTGCCAGCACATAGCTCTCAAAAGCTGTCACTATATAAGGGGACTTCAGCGTAAGAGGTGCACACGCCAAATGATACTTCGTAGCGATATCAAGCTCATAACTATCCACTATGGTGGCAACTTCGAGCATATCATCAAGATTATAGGCTTCAAAAGGTCCGTCAAACTTCATATTTTTTACAAAAAATTTCAGTATTTCACTTAAAGAGTTTTCTTGCAAAATATTGCCCACAAGTTTGATGTGCTCCAGATTTGCCATCACTTTAAAAGGTATGGTTATTTTCTTATCCTCTTTATGGAAGTTCTTTTTAATGATCTTTAAAACATCACCGCTCAGTGCTCCGACAAAACCCTCTTCATTGAGTCCAAAACGCCCCGCACGTCCCGCTATTTGATGTATCTCACTAGGGAGAAGATCCCGTTGAGAGACCCCGTCAAATTTTTGCGCCTTTGAGAAGAGCAGTGTTTTTATGGGCAGGTTCATCCCCATCGCTATGGCATCGGTGGCTATGAGTATTTGTGTCTCTTTTTCTCTAAAACGTCTCGCTTCTTCACGTCTGACTTCGGGGGAGAGATTTCCATATACGACACTTACACTAAAAAATCTTGCAAAATTTTGTTTGAGTTTCAAAACATCTTTACGACTAAAAGCGATAACGGCCGTTGCTTGCTCTACATCTTTGACGTGTATTGGATGCTCTAAAAGAGTCAATGGATTCTTTCTCTCAAACTCAACGATCTGCAGCTCTTCCCCCAGATACTCCGCCAAAGCGACAATAGCCTCTTTGGAGTTCTCTGAACCCGTCATAATCACCTCTTTTGCAGGAGCGCCAATGATCGCATTTGCCCATGCCCAACCACGATCACGGTCATCTAACATCTGTACCTCATCGATAACGCATACATCAACATCAACCTCAAAGTTGAGCATCTCAATGGTTGAACTTATATGTGTGGCATCATCATTAAGCAGCTGTTCCTCTCCGGTGATAAGGGATGTATCGATACCTTCTTGTTTCATATCTTCATACCCCTCTAACGCCAGAAGTCTCAGTGGAGCCAAATAGTACCCTGTATCTGCTTCTTTAAGCTTTTTCATCGCTTCATAAGTCTTGCCGCTGTTGGTGGGTCCAATATGCAAAATAAGCTTTCTTCTGAGATCCCTTGCAAGTGGAAAGAGGTTTTTAAAATCCCTTATGGTTCTTGCAAGAAGGGCTTGACGCTGCTGCTTGATGATATCGTCATGTATATGGTGTAAAAACACCTTGGACATTTTGCGAACTGTTTTTGGTAAAAGCACCAAGGAGCGAGGTATATAGCTCTGCGTGTATCGGTAGAGTTTTTGGTGCAGATCCTCCTCGCTTAAATGAAGCACTCTTGTAAATTTTTTGCACTCATTCACCAAATACTCAAGATCTGCCAAAAAGTGGCTCTCATGCTCCCGCTTTGCCTCTTGCACAACATCTTCAAAATCAAGCTCTTCACCACTCCAAATATCACCAAGCAAAGACGCAAGCTCTATATGCAGTTCAAGATCATACACAATCTCGATGTCGGAATAGGGAAGAGTGAACCTCTCTTCGATCTTTACAAGCAACTCCTCGTGATGCAATTCAATATAGATAATATCGAGATATCTCTTTATGATACTCTCCAAAATATTCTTGCTCAAATGTGGAAAATTCAGTTTTGTTTTTGGGGGAGAAGATCGCAATGCGGTGATGATCTGCTTGTGTGTCAAGTATGGATGATCCTCTTTTATGGAGCGTATAAAATGATCGATACTCTCCTGCTTGTTCGCGATCACCTCCTCTTTGTCTTTTTGGATCTTTTGGATGATCTGCTCTAGCGGTGTCGTCTCTAAAAACTCATACGCATAGGGTTTTGTGTTGAGGGTGAGAATCTTATGAAAAAACTCCCCGTATATCTCGTACTTGAGTGAGGCATTGAATTCGAGACTGTCATCGATATCAAAAATACCATCAAGTGCTTTTTGAAGCTCACTCTTTTTGAGTTCAAAACGGATATGTTTGAGTTTTGACTCCATCTTCTCAATTGTGATCTTTTTAGCACGCACCTCTATAAAAGCATCATACAAAAGGGCTGCTTCTTGAGAGTTTACATCAAGCTCTTGAAGGATAGACTCTATTTTTTCACTTCTCTCAAGGTTTACTTCTTTTGGTGTGTTTGAGATGTAAATGGTGCCGTTTGCCTTAAAAAAGTTTAAAATATCACTTCTGATACCACTGTCGGCTTCTGACCATAGAGTGCGAATCGCTTTGAGAAGCATCTTTTTGTTATGTTCAACATCATAAATACCAAGGGTGTGAAACAGCTCGCTCAAAGTTTCTGTAGGAACCCTTTGCACCCCTGTATCAAAAGGGTCATCATCAAAATACTTCCGTATTCTCTGGTTTATTTTAGAGTTTTTTTTGTTTTTTTTTGACATCCACACACTACCTTAAAATTGCATACGCAATTGTAGCCAAAAGAGTAGATGAAAAACTTAACGTCACTGTAAAACTCTTAGATTATAATTTGCAAAAAAGATGAGGATAGCCATAGATGCATTTTGCAGATGAATGGACACAAAAAGAGTTTTTGCAAAATAAAAAAAAGCTTGAACAGCAGGGAATAAAAGTACTTTTGATAGATACCATACTCTCCCCCATTGAAAAAGCAGACTCTATTGTTTACAACCCTTATACACTTCAAAATGAACCGGAGGGCAGTGTGTTTGTTTTTTACTGCGACAGTGGAAAAGCGACACTTCAAAGACTTCAAGAATACAGAAAAAAATTCCCAAAACACCACTGTGTCTCCCTTAAAGGGGGTCGCGGATACTGGAGAAAGAACATGATGCTACTGGATGAAGATGACATACAAGATACATAAAGAGCTTTTAGATGAGTTCATAGAGTGCATACAGGAGCAAAGATTTTATGACGCACATGAAAGTCTGGAGCGTATCTGGTTTCCAAGACGATTTGAAGCGGATAATGAGATAAAACTTCTCAAAGGCTTTATCAATGCAGCGGTTTCTTTTGAACTTCTCAAACGTGGCAGAGCAGATTCCTCTAAAAAAGTGTGGAAAAACTACTTAAAATACAGAACACTTCTTTATAAAATTTCATCACCGCACCTTAACCGCTACCACGCAATTGCAAGATACCTTGAGAGTTATAATACTCAACTTGTTTTACTCAAAAATAATAAAAACAAATAAAAATTAAAAACTAATTACCCACTTTCATTGATTGATGTGATACAATTGTGTTATACTAATCTCTAAAATCTCTTGGAAGTGGATAAAAATGTTAAAATCCTTGCTGTTACTATCATTGTTTTGTACTCTTGTACTCTCTAGTACTCTGCAAAAAGAGAAGATTTATACTATCGCATTTTCCCAAGGCACCCTTGATAACTCTTTTCGCCTCAAACAGCTTAGAGTTGTTGAGGACACACTTGCACAATACCCCAATATCCATTTTCTTTACAGCAATGCAAAATCAAACGGGGCATTGCAGGTCAAACAGATCGAGGACTTTATAAGCCAAGATATCGATCTGCTTATGGCAAGCCCCTACGATGAAGAGATAACAGCGGCCATCATCTCAAAAGCATATAAACTTGGCATACCCGTCATCATGGTTGAGCGCAGTATCAAAGGCGATGATTTCACGACCTATATACATCCCGACAATGAAAAGATCGCTCAAAACGCTGCAATGTATCTTGTAAAAAAAATGAACCATAAAGGAACGATCCTTTTACTAAAAGGAACCCCAAAGGCGGATGTTACAAGAAAAAGAACCAGAGGATTTTACGAAGTTATCAAACGGTATCCAAAGATACAGGTGATAGAGTATACAGCGAACTACTTAGGGCGCGATGCAATTATCGGTGTTGAGAAGCTTCTCAAAGAAAAAAAACATTTTGATGCTATAATGTCTCAAAGTGACAGTATGCTGGTGGGAGCGAGAATGGCTTTAAGAGCGCACAACATTGACCCTGCTTCTATCATAAGTGTTGGAATCGATTATACCTCCTTTGCAAAAAAAGCTATTGAATACGGTTATCAAGACAGCAGTTTCGTGTATTCTCTCAGTGCAAAAGAGAGTGCAAAGGCAGCCATAGAGATACTCTCAGGCAAAAAACTTCCCAAAGAGATCATATTAGATACCATTCAGGTAACCAAGGACAATGTTAATGAGATCAAACCAATATTTTAATCAAGGAGTATAGGTTGAAACACTTCTTTTCACTTAAGTTCAAGCTTGTACTTTATACTCTTTTTTTAACCATAGCTTCTATGAGCACTATCGGTCTTATCAGTAACAACTACCTGCATGACTATTTTAACAAAAATGCAAAAAAGAAACTTTATGAAGCATTTGTAAATACAAAAACACAACTGCAGTCCATAAAAACCGGTTTACTTGAGAGTTCATTTTTTATCTCTGAAAATGAAGACATTATCGCGTCACTCAATCTTATTAAAAACTATGAGAACACCTACAATTATCAAAATTCTATTTTTGATGAAGAGAAAAAAAGAATTATTGATATTTTAGGTCTTGAAGGCAAATACTCTACAAGTGATCATATAGCGATCTATAATACCAAACGGGAGCTTGTTGCTTTTGTTGACAGAGAAGAGGATGTCATTGGGTATGTTTCGTACCAAAATGCAAAACCTCTCTATTTTGCAAAAGATACAAAAGAAGATTTTTTTCGTATTGGTAAGAAGCCTCATGATATTGATACAAAACTCCAAAAAAATCACAGCAGTGGTGTATTTAATGAGAACTCCAACAATAAACTCAATATGGTCTCTGTTCAACCGATTTACAGAGATCCAAAAGATACTGCGAGTGAGATTGTCGGCTATATAGAAGCCAACAGAAACCTTTCTATCGATGATCTTAATAAGCTCGTAGATATTGACAATTTGATCTTAAACTATTATTTTGAGCATGACGCTATCAAAGTACAGCATGACAATCATATGCACACATCTAGCATCAAAGAGTTTGGATCTTTACCAACTCTATGTTCTAAGTTTCATTATCAAGATCTCCATTTGGGAAGTAATGAGCACTACTTTTTTAGTGCAGTAAAAATCCCCTTGCAAAGTGACTTTCTGCTCTTAACGGCAAACATTAACAAATCTGAACTGCAACGTGCTTTAATGCAGAGTAAAAGTATGCTTCTTACAAGTATTGCCGCTATTGTTATTGTTACACTTATTATAAGTCTTATTTTACTCAACAGTCTTCTTTCTGTACCTCTCAAGCGTCTTCTTGATGGAATTGGCATCATTACCAAAGGGGATTACTCACACAAGATCTCCATTAAAAACAATGATGAGCTTGGACTTATCTCTCAAGAGTTCAATAAAATGGCTCAAACCATTAAAGAGCGTGAGTCTCAGCTTGATGAACTTGCCCACTATGATGTGCTTACAAAAATGCCAAACAGAGCTATGTTTTTAACAAGTTTGGAAAATGCGATCAATAGAGCTAAACGAAACAAAACAAAATTGGCGGTATTTTTTCTTGATCTTGACGAATTTAAAAGTATCAACGATACTCTGGGTCACAACGTAGGGGACAAACTTCTTATAAAAGTAGCACACAATCTCTCTCATGTGATGAGAAGAAATGATCTTTTAGCGCGCATCGGCGGTGATGAGTTCAATATTCTCATAGAAGATTTAGACTCAGCCGTTACAGCAGAGGAGATCGCACACAAGATGATCGAGCAAATGAATCTTGCACTTGTCATTGATGACAACCGAATGCATATCACGGGAAGTATCGGTATCGCCATCTATCCTGATGATGCAAGAGATTCCATGACACTTCTTAAAAATGCCGATATTGCAATGTACAATGCAAAAGATAATGGGAAGAACCGCTATCAATTTTTCTCTCAAGAGCTAAGCGTTTCCCTTGAGAACCGTACAAAAATGCTTAAAGAGCTCAAAG
Source organism: Sulfurimonas sp. (assembly GCA_026996295.1). GTDB lineage: Bacteria > Campylobacterota > Campylobacteria > Campylobacterales > Sulfurimonadaceae > Sulfurimonas. Next base: position 18,464 of record JALWLL010000053.1, on the reverse strand, counting down.
AAGCACTCAGCAAAAATGAGTTTAAACTCTATTATCAACCAAAATTCTCACTTGAAAGTGGAGAGATCTATGCGGCAGAAGCACTTATTCGCTGGGAAAACCCAACACTTGGCTTTGTCACACCCGATCAGTTTATACCGCTTGCAGAAGAGAGTGGAGAGATCATAAACATCGGGGCATGGGTGATTGAGCAGGCGTGTAAAGATTTTGCGATGTGGGAAGAATTGGATCTTTGCATCTCTCAAGTAAGTGTCAATGTCTCCAATGTACAATTTTCCCAGCACAATATCATAAGAACTTTACAAAATGCTATCAAAAATGCCGGTATCAAACCACAGTCTCTTGAGATTGAAATGACAGAAAGTTATGTGTATGAGAACAGCAACAAGGCACTTGAGGTTCTTCATAAAATTCGTGAGATAGGTATAGATATCGCCATGGATGACTTTGGTACAGGCTACTCTTCCATGAGTTATCTGAAACAACTTCCGTTATCACGTCTTAAAATTGACAAATCTTTTATAGATGACATACCTCACAATGATGATGATGTTGAGATCACAAAAGTTATTATAGCCCTTGCAAAAGTTATGGGACTAGAGATCACTGCAGAGGGGATAGAGACTCAAGAACAGATACACTTTCTTCAAAGACTTGAATGTAACGAGGGTCAAGGCTACATCTGCTCCAAACCTCTGCCGAATGAGCAGTTTGTTGCACTCCTTACAAACAATAAAGTATGTACTTTTTGTGATTAAAGACACATCAAAGACTTTTCTACTTTCAAAGATACCCTTTAGAGTTTTTTTGATATAATTCAAAAAAACAAGGAAAAACCATGGATGTAGAAAAATACACAGATCTGGCTGTTATGTATGCCAGTGAGTACGGTCTAAAAATCATTGCTGCCATACTTATTTTTGTAATAGGTAAATGGATAACAAAAAAACTCAGTCTTTTAGTTAAGAAGATGATGCTAAAAGCAGAAGTAGATCGAACACTGACAGAGTTTGCAGAAAGTATAGTTTACTTTATGCTGTTACTTATGGTAATTCTTGCTTCATTAAACGCAATTGGTGTCAACACAACATCGTTCATTGCAGTATTTGGTGCAGCATCTCTTGCTATTGGTCTTGCACTGCAAGGTTCTTTGGCAAATATTGGAGCAGCAGTTCTTATCATCTTGTTTCGTCCCTTTAAGATCGGTGATTTTGTAGATGCCGGCGGCGCTACGGGTACTGTTGAAGATATTAATCTTTTCTCAACCATCATCTCCCCTATAGACAACCGCACCATCATTGTGCCTAACTCAGCTATCATCGGTGGAAATATCACAAACTACTCTACTAAAGATACAAGAAGAGTTGATCATGTATTTGGTATCGGTTATGATGATGATCTTAAACTTGCAAAAGAAACTTTAATGCAGATTTTAGAAGCAGACGATAGAATTCTAAAAGATCCTGCACCTTTTGTTGCAGTGAGCGAACTTGCTGACTCAAGTGTAAACTTTGTAAGTCGTGCATGGGTTAAAAGTGAAGACTATTGGGGTGTTCACTTTGACCTCATAGAAAAAGTAAAACTCACATTTGATGAAAAAGGTATCTCTATCCCTTACCCTCAAATGGATGTTCACACAAATCAAATTGAATCAAAATAAAAGGAAAAAAAAGATGAAAAAAATTTTACTCAGTGCTCTTGTAGCATCTTCAGTCGTTATGGCCGCTGCGCCGGAAAGTAAACTTGTAACACATACAGAGTTGGGATTTATTGATACTCAGGGAAACACAAGAACACAAACGTTCAACCTTGATGCTTCAGCAAAAAAGAACTGGGGAAAACATATGTTTTCCTTTACTGTAGATGCGCAGTATGCGACAAATGATGATATTGAAAACAAAAACAAGTACACTGCAGAACTCAACTATGATTATTCTATCACACCAAAACTTGCATTTGGTTACCTGATAGGATTCAAGCAAGACAGGTTCTCAAGTTATGACTACCAACTCTATACAGGTCCGGCTGTAAAATATACAGCGATGAAGTCAGCAGAACAAAACTTAAACTTTGAAGCGAATATTTTATATGCAAAAGACAAGTTCAAAATTTCTAAAGACACAAACGAATACACAGCATACAGAGTAGCTGCTTTTTATGATAAACAACTTCTCAAAAACTTGAAGTTCTTCCAAGAACTAAACTATAGAGCAGACTTAAGTGACTCTGAAAACTACTTTGCGTATTCAAAAACCTCACTAACAAGTAAGCTCTCTGATGTACTTTCGGCAGGTCTTAGCTACAAAGTGGATTATGTCAATACTCCTGCACCAACCAAGGAATATACAGACAGAACTTTTACTGCCAACCTAATCATTGACTACTAATCAGTGATCTCCTGCTATCGGGGAAAATACCCGATAGCAACAACTTTTTTGATATACTTGCAAACATGAAAACCATATTTGTATTTTTACTACTTACAACCCAGTACCTCTTTGCCCTCATCTCGATAACACCCGTAGAGATAGGGGAAAATCCGGGTCTTCATACGAAAATAAACGCTTCACTTGAGACAAAAAGAGGTAACACCGACAGAGACAACTATAAAGCAGGGGCAAGACTCTCTTATGATAACAACAAAACCTATGTTACATGGGGTGAACTCTCCGGAGAATACGGCAAATCCAACAGCATAGAAAACACGAACAAGCTTTTTATGCACATTCGTTACATACACGCTCTGACAAAAGAAAACATCCGTACAGAGCTGCTTGGGCAGGTTCAAAACAACAAATTTAAACTTATCAGAGAAAGAACATTGGCAGGTGCCGGATTACGGTTTAAAGTTTTTGATACTGAGCAAAATGCTAAAGGTTACTTTGGTATCGGTAGTTTTTATGAACACATCAGCTACACCTCCAACGACCCCGTTGAAAACAATATTATCTTAAATACCTATCTTGCCTACACAAGGAAATTTCAAAACGGTGCGCTCTTTACCTATACATTTTACTACCAGCCGATGATCTCTCACGTTGCAGACTATATCCAATCACATAAACTTCAACTCAAACTCAATATTTATGAAAGGCTTTATTTAAGCTTTAAACTCTCTTATGAGTATGATTCTGTACCCCCACAAAACATACAGAAGTATGATTTTTATCAGGAAACCGCTTTTATTTTTGAGTTTTGATGCCACAGATAAAGAGAGACAAATGCAGCAAACGCAATAGCTGATGAGCTCAAAAACAGATATGCAGGGAACAACTCATAAACATACCCTGCCAACAGAGCTCCGACAAATCCGCCAAACCCATAGGTGATACCCGAGAAAAACTGCTGTGCAAGTGATCTGTGTTTATACAAATGAAACAGATAACTGATAGCCGCTGAGTGAAACAGTGCAAAACTTAGCGCATGTAAACTTTGTGCAAAAAAGAGTACGGGGAGATTTTGAGGGAACAAAAAGATCAAAAACCATCGAAAAGCACTTGCAAATGTAGTGATCTGCAAAATAATTAAAAGGTTACTTCTTAAAAATCTACCCTGAAAGTACAACATCAAGATCTCAGCCAACACACCAAAGCTCCAAAGATATATGGTCATATCAAGACCCACTCCATGATCTGTTTCATAAATAGTAAAAAAATTATAAAAAGCACCAAAACTTACCTGCATCAAAGTGAGTCCCAGCCATAACTTCCAATCTCTCAGCAAACTGATGTCATTTTGAATATCTTTTGCTTTGTTTATGGTGTCATGGGAATTACGTGCGATCACAAATGCAACGAGAGTTGTTAAAAAGGTAAGCGATACAAGATATATGAGTGCCACATCCGCTGAGTCTAAAAACTTCACCAAAACCAAAGCTACTAAAACAAATCCGACAGAGCCAAAAAGTCTTATCTTCCCGTAACGCTCTTTGCCCAAAGACTCCAAAGAGATCAGTTCAATATATGGAAGCACTATACTGAGCCCTATTCCAAAACATATATTGGCTAGTAAGAGCCTGTAAAAATGCTCAAGTGAAAGGGCAAATGCGACGGCACTCACAAGCATAATGAGAAGTGCTGCATTAAAGTTTTTTCCATTAAGCTTTAAGCCTTTTGCAAAGGCAAAAGGGAGTACAAAACGAACCAAAGGTCCTGCCGCAAAAATGATCCCTATCTCGCTTGCACTGTAGCCCGCCATAGAAAGTACTTTTGGCATAAATATAATATACACCCCGACAATTGCAAAATAAAAAAAGTAAAATGTCGCTAAAAGTGTTGACATATATCAATAATTCTAAGTATCATATCAAAATTATAACACAACTATATGGTATAATTATTTTCTGCTAATAAACTATATTAATTAAAAAGAGGAACTATGGAAAAACATATGAATGAGAACGATTTTATAGTCTCTAAAACCGATTTAAAAGGAAAAATAACCTACGTTAATAAAATTTTTATGGAGATGGCAGAGTACTCAGAAGAGGAGCTTTTAGGGGCGCCCCATAATATTATCCGCCATCCTCAAATGCCCAAGGCAGTTTTTACATACCTTTGGGATACTATTGTTAAACAAGAGGAGGTATTTGCTTATGTGCTCAATAAAACAAAAAATGACAACGAGTACTGGGTTTTTGCAAATATTACCGCTTCACTTGATGAAAGGGGCAATCTTGTAGGATATTACTCCGTACGGCGCCAACCAAACCAAAAGGCCCTTGAGACCATCAAACCTCTTTATGCAAAGATGTTAGAGGTTGAAAAAAGCAGTGGTGTAGATGCCTCATTTAAGATTTTAACAGATATTTTAGAAGAAAAAGGAGTGGGTTACGATGAATTTATCATCTCTATTCAAGAGTAAAAGAACAATACTACTTTTCATCACGCTTATAGCTATTGGTATATATGGTCTTATTTCTACGCAGTATCTTTTGACAGCCGTAAGTTTTTTGGTTGTCATCCTCTCCGTTTTTATACCGGAGAACTCTGAGTCGCCAAATGATGCTATCATAAAAAGCTCCATTCACAGGGTTTTACAAAAATCTGCACAGGGTGATCTTGAAGATAGAATCACTCACATACCGGATAACGACTCTGAGCTCTCTAGACTTGCTTGGAATATAAATGATGTACTCGATCAACTAGAAGCCTTTATGAGAGATATCCATACAACCATAGAAAATGCTTCCACAGGAAAAACATACAGACGTACTTTTCCTGCCGGACTTCATGGTATTTTTCACTCCACCGCCAATGATCTCAATAAAGCTATAGCCTCTATAGCCAGTGGGTATGAAACAAAAATAAGGGGTGAACTCTCCCACAATCTCAGTACATTAGGAGGCGGTGTAGGTGCAGGGCTTGTTGTTATTCAAGATGATATCAACACAACACAAAATGACGCTGAAGAGATCGCTGATGTAGCGCAAAAGACAGCCGAGGAATCATCAAAAAGTTTGCAAAGTGTTGTCGATATCGCTCAAAAGCTCAACCACTTGGTAGATCTTATCCAATCAAGCCATGAGGGTATTGTAAGTCTTGAGCAACGCTCCAACGAGATCTCAGAAGTTGTCAGTCTTATCAAGGATATCGCGGATCAAACAAACCTTCTTGCCCTTAATGCAGCCATAGAAGCTGCACGTGCAGGTGAACATGGACGAGGCTTTGCCGTTGTAGCTGATGAGGTGAGAAAACTAGCAGAGCGTACACAAAAAGCAACGAATGAGATCGAGATCAATATCTCCACCCTGCAACAAGATGCCAACGATATGCGAAGCAACTCTGAAAACATCTCTAAGATCGCACAAGATTCAAACGATGTGATCCATGAGTTTGAAAATACATTTACACAACTTAACTCTCTTGCAAAAGAGTCTTCCATCGCCGCTGTTAAAGTGCAAAACAGGCTTTTTACAACACTTGTCAAAGTTGATCACATCATCTTTAAATCTCAAGCATATTCAACTATTTTAGAGTCCAATAAAGATGCCCTTATCAGTGATCACAAAAATTGCCGTATGGGTAAATGGTACCTTGGTGTCGGTAAAGAACGTTTTGGTCATACAAAATCATTTAAAGAGCTTGACGCACCTCATGCTCTGGTGCACAACTCTGTATTTAAAAACTTTGAATATGTCAAAGATGACTCTACGTTAAAATATGATAACCCTAAACATATTGTCGAGAACTTCCAAGTGATGGAAGAAGCTTCTGGGGAGCTTTATAAAAAGCTCAATGCTATGCTTGATGAATACAACAAAACCATATAATTTAAACATATAACAATTTTTAGTAATTGTTATATGTTTACCTAGTATTTACTTAGAATGAATATACTTTCGGTATCTCAATTATGTTTTCCCCCCTTTCATAAATGAGAAAAAGATACTATTAACAACTATTTAGACAATCAAGCCAAAGCTTTTCTCCCCTCCTTTTTAGCTTGGCTTGTTTATGCTAAAATACCACATGAATATCACTCTTACAACACTCAATGCCAGATATACTCACAGCTCCATCGGTCTTAGATATATCTATGCAAACTTGCAAGAGTTTCAAAGCTCTACAACTCTTTTGGAATTTAGTATCAATGATCCTATACAAACAATCGCTGAGAAGCTACTTCTGAGTGAAGCAGAGCTCATAGGTATCGGTGTCTATATCTGGAACGCGAGTGAATGTGCAGAGCTTATCCATATCTTAAAAAAAATCGCACCGGATATACTCATAGTTCTTGGTGGCCCCGAAGTTACCTACCTGCCGTTTCGTGTCAATTTTGATGATGCTGATTATATCATTCAAGGAGAGGGTGATCTTGCTTTTTATCAACTTTGTAAAGAGATAGAGCAAAACAGACCTCCAAAAGAAAAAATCATAAAAATGAGTGCTCCCTCTCTTAAAGATATAAAAACACCCTATAAATACTACACACAAAACGATATACAAAACCGTTATATCTATGTAGAGGTCTCACGCGGCTGCCCTTTTGAGTGTGAATTTTGTCTCTCCTCCATGGATGAGAGGGTTAGAGCATTTGACCTTGATGCTATCCTTGAAGAGTTTGAACAATTATGGAGCAAAGGGGTGAGAAGTTTTAAGTTCATAGACAGAACCTTTAACCTCAACATGAAAACAGCCAACAAAATACTTGACTTTTTTCTCTCTAAAGAGCCTCCCTATTTTGCACACTTTGAGGTTATTCCCGATCATTTTCCATCATCCATAAAAGAGAAAATTGCCCGGTTTCCTCATGGAGCACTGCAGCTTGAGATAGGTATTCAAACACTCAATCCAAAAATCGCCAACAATATCTCAAGACCCCTTAAGCTTGAAAAAATCAAAGAAAACATCCTGTTTTTGGAGCATCAAACACAGGCACATATGCACCTTGATCTTATTGTAGGACTTCCGGGTGAGAGTCTGGAGAGTTTTGGAGCAAACCTCGATGAGCTTGTAGGTTTAAGTAGCTGTGAAATCCAAATAGGGATACTCAAAAAACTCTCAGGCACCCATATAAGCCGTCATGACATAGAGTATGGTATGCTCCACAGTGACATACCCCCTTATGATATCTTACAAAACAATGAGCTCTCTTTTTTAGATATCCAAACAATGAAACGCTTTGCAAGATTTTGGGATCTTACTTATAACAGTGGAAATTTTAAACAAAGCATCGTACTTCTATGGGAAAATGAGAGTGTGTACAAAAACTTTTATGCCTTGAGTCTTTGGATATATGAACAAACACAATCAACATACAAGATCTCCCTGCAAAGACTTGGGGAGTTGCTCTTTACGTATCTAACCCAAATAAAGAAACTTCCAAAAGAGCTTGTTGCTTCGAAGATGCTAGAAGATATGATGAAACTCAAAGGCAGAGCGATCCCAAGCTACTTAAAACCTTATGCCAAAGAGTTTCGCATCAAGGCAAAATCGGGAAGCTCAGGTTTTAACAAAAGACAACTCTAAAAATTTTAACCTATGTGGTACTATATTTTTAGTATAATCATTGCAAAAACATTCACAAAGAACATTATGTATATCTCTAAAATACTTTTATTGCTTTTATTATGTACAAATATTGTTCATGCCGATACCCCTTATGTGGAGAGTGACCTACTAAAGAAAATAACCAAAAAATATACTCTATATGCAAAAAAAAGATTTCTGTATCTTCAAGCAGTACTTGATGATGCCAAACAAGCAACAGATCTGCAAAAGCTTAAAGCGGTCAATGATTTTTTTAATGATGTCAAGTACGCATCTGACATGAAAGTTTATAACAAAAAAGACTACTGGGCGACACCGTGGGAGTTTTTGGGTAAAGATATGGGTGATTGTGAAGATTATGTCATCAGTAAATATTTTGCGCTTTTGTATCTGGGGATCGACTCAAAAAAGCTTTTCTTTACCTATGTTCGCTCTAGAAAATTCAAAGCGCCCCACATGGTCTTAACATACTTTAAAACACCCCGCAGCGAACCGCTTATTTTAGACAATAACAACAAAAAGATCTTTCCGGCATCACAAAGAAAAGATCTGATCCCTATCTATAACTTTAATGGTGAAAGTCTCTACAGGGCAGAAAAATCAGGTGCAGGCAAAAAGATAAAACAACACAAATCTCATAAAAAATGGGATGAACTTAAACTCAACATGAAAAGGAAAAAGATATGACACTCTTCAGACAAATAGCACTTTTGCTATCAATATTTTTAATCATTTTACTCACAACGGTCTTAACATTGAACTTTAAAAGTGCAAATCATTCTGTGCAGGAAAGGCTCTATGAAGATGCCAAGAACACTGCTACTTCGTTGAGTTTATCCCTTGGAAGTGCCAATGGTGACATCTCTATGATGTCAACTATGATCAATGCGAATTTTGACAGTGGGAACTACCATTATATATCACTGAGCGATATAGACGGCAATATCGTATATGAACGCAAAAATGAGAGTGAGCACAGTGATGTGCCAAAATGGTTTTTGGATATCGTGGATATAGATGCACCCATAGCATCTGCAAATGTATCTGCAGGTTGGAGTCCTATTGGGATTTTGGATGTACAAAGCGACACCACCTACGCATACAATCAGCTCTATAGTATCTTAAAGGGTCTTACTATTTCGTTTAGTATTTTAGCGATTTGTGCTCTTGTGCTTCTTGGTCTGCTTTTACATATCATTTTAAAACCGCTCAAAAGGGTACAGCAACAGGCTGAAGCCGTCATAAGAAATGAGTTTATCATCCAAGAGGAGATCCCCTATACAAAAGAGTTCAGAGATGTGGTACTCGGTATGAACAGTATGGTTAAAAAGGTCAAAGCTATGTTTGATAAAGGGAATGAGGAGCTTAAAAGACATAAAGAGATGGAGTATATAGATCAAACCACCAGACTCAAAAACCGTAAATACCTTATAGACAAACTACCTGCCTATCTCAAAAGTGATGCTTCCTCCAAGGGGGGAATCAATATGATGATCTCACTCAGTGGTGTTATAGAAGCCAATGAGCAAATTGGCCACAAAAATGTAGATGAACTTTTCATAGAGATCGCAAATATCTTCACTCTCTGTGCACAAGAGTTTCATAACTCTATAGTTGCAAGAATGAACGGTACTGAATTTGCCATCTTACTTCCGGAGTGCTCCAATGAAAAAGCGACACAACTTGCACAAAATATCTATGACTCTGTCAATAACACTATCACATCTCATAAACTCAGTAGTGATATAACCTTTATATCCATAGGTATTTGCGAGTATAACTACAAACAAAGCGTTAGTCAATTGTTATCGTTATCCGACAACGCTCTTGCCCAAGCCAAATTCCACAATGTTCATATACACCTTGAGCCTTTAGAAGATGATAAAGAGATCATGGGAAAAGACGCATGGAGAAAAACAATACTAGAAGCTATTGACACAAACAGTTTTTCATTCGTTGCCTACAAAGCCATAGAGATAAAGACAAAAAAAGTCGCACACAATGTACTCAGCATCTCCATGCATGCACACGATGGCAATACATACTCCTACGGACAGTTTATGGCTCTTGCGAATCAAACGGGACTTGGCGAAAAAGTATATAAAGTTATTATACAAAAAGTGTTTAAAACACCCGATCAAGCTTTAAAGGGCTCCATCTGTTCACTCAGACTCTCTTGTGAGTATTTAAAACTCTCTTCAACATATGATGAACTCTCAAAACTCTTCGCCACATATGCAAGCAAGCTTCCGTTTAAGATCATCATTGAGATGCCTGACAGAATCTTACATAAACATCTAAAACTTGCAAAACTTTATAAAAAGCTTTTTGAGAAGTATCATATCGATATGGGTGTGTATGAATTTATAGGAGAGAGTGAAGACTACAGGTATCTTCAGGAGTTGCGACCAAGCTACATAAAAGGGGAAGCCGATTACTTTCTCACACAAAGTGAACAGGCACTCTCTGCACTAAGGCTTATAACAGATACGGTAGGGATCTCTCTTATAGCCACTGGGGTAAACACGCAAGATGCACTGCCAAAACTACTGAGAAAAGATATACTCATAGTTCAAGGAAAGATCACAGAAGTTACAAACTTTGAAGGGTTAGATACCTCGGGAATTTAGACCTTTTGTGATCGCTTCATTGATCTCTTTTTTGTATTCCGGATTGAGTCTTCCAAGATCTCTGTCAAATTGAACAATGATATCTTTATTGGTATTTGGATGACGGCAGATTGTAAAGAGCATATCCATATAGATATCAAAATCAGGATGTGCTCTTAAACCTAACTTTTTATGTACTTTTCCATATTTTTTAATAACCGTCTCTAAAGCTTCTTTGAGCTCGGCTTCGGTAGATTTTTTATTTTTTATAACTTTACGCAAATCCTCAAGTGTTGGCTCCAACTCTTTAGTAACAGGTGTTTTTAGAGTTTTTTCTCCAGATTTTTTTTGAGTCTTTTTTGTTTTACCGGGAAGTATCAACAAAAAGATCAACAGACCTAAAACAACTACAAGCCCCAATATAGATTTTACAAGTAAAGTTATTTCCATCTCATCACTTTTTTAAACATTATATCAAATATCAGTAAAAATAAAAATTCCGTTTCTTTTTGGTTAATTTAGCTATAAACATTTAAGTTTTACTCTGTATAATATAGAGATTAATTTTATACATTACTGTCATAGTTATATTTTTTATTTTAATGAGTTATGTTTTAATTGATAACTATAATAAAATTGCCAAATGCAGTAAGGGCATTTTTATAAACAATAAAGAGACTAAATGAATAATAGCAAAAATAGCAACACTTCTTTTTTCAAAATATTTTTAATTTTTATATCTTTTATGCCATTAACTCTTGTGGCAGGCGATAATCCTCGCGTCAATGCAGAGATGGAATCCGAACTACATAATATCCCCCTCAAAGATGCTCTTGGAGAAGAAGCATACAATGATGCCATCGGCTCAGGAAAGTACAGATATGTCGGTAACTCCAAATGTCGTTTGTGCCACAGAAAATTTTTCCTAGGAAGAAAAAAAGACCCTCATGATTATGCAATGAAGAGTCTTGAAAAAAAAGGTTATGAGAACAATCCAAAATGTCTCATCTGTCATGCGACCGGTTTTGGTACACCGACAGGTTTTATTAGTCTTGAAAAAACACCTCGCCTTTCCAATGTTCAGTGTGAAGGGTGCCATGGTCCCGGTAATATACATATAAAAATGGCAAAAAGAGAAAGAGACTCTTTTCATTCTGGAGGTTTTTTAGCCGGTACAGACAGACCAGAAGTTTTAAAAAAAATGTGCATAAGCTGCCATAATGAGCGCTGGGACAGATCATATCATAATCTAGATAAAGCATATAACAAATACAAAAAAGCAGATCCAAACTCAAAGAGAAGATATAGGTAAGCAGATGGCAACATTAATTAGAAGATACAAAATACCGATTGTACTGCTCATGCTTGTACTGGGTATAGCTTACCTTTCCTACTACAACTATAAAATTCAAAAGAACCTTTTACTGACACAAATGCATAACAACTCTCTCAATATTGTCAGTTCTGTTACAGCCGCAATTAATCGCTTTGATGCTATTAAATCAACGATGAACCTTCAAAAACTGGTGAAGGATGTTTCATTTGGCTTGGAAATATTTGAATTTAGATTTTTAGAACCCGATGGAACCATCAGAAACTCTATGTTTCAAGATGAGATCGGTAAGGTCTATACAAACAAGAGTTATGTACGTACAATGCAGGGAGAGCAAAAAATTAAGCAGTTCTTTTTTGAAGTTCGGGACTATGTAGATGTTATGGCCATCTACTACCCTATCTACAAAGACAATGAGCTTATCGGCCTTATTGATCTGGCTGTAGATATATCCGAATATAAAGTATTAGATAATTCCAATGAGAACTTTTCGGTACTTCGCCGTCAATCAGATATTATAAATCTTTTAAAATCCATTGAAGGCTCTATTAAAAACTCCCTTGATGTATCGGCAAAAACAGATATTAATGAGTTTTTGTACAACTATATTCAATCTACAAAAAATATTTTGGAGATCTCTTTACTCGATTCACAAAATAAAGTACATGTCAGTAGCAATAAAAATATCATAGGAACCGTACTATCAAACAAAGAACTGCCACCGCCGGGCTTCCTTACGCTCTCAGATGAACGTCCGCTTTATCGTACCCTTGTGACAACAGATATCAGTAAAAATGGTCATGAAAACTTAAAACTTTTACTCATAACAGATGCTACTGCATACTCAAACCATGAGTTTCAACTTATACGTACCGCCTCTGTCACCACTTTTATCGCTTTACTGTTTGCCCTGTTTACAACCAGAAGTATTTACTTCTCTGCGATTGAGCAGTCACGTAAAGAAAAAGAACGTTTGGAGATGTTGGTAAAAGAGAGAACAAGAGCCATAGAGATACTGAGTAAAACAGATGCCCTCACAGGCCTTTGGAACAGACGCTACCTCGAAGAGATGCTAGAGATGGAGTTCAAGCGTGCCAGACGCCATAACTTCGATATATCCATAATGATCATCGATCTTGATCACTTCAAAAACGTCAATGATACCTATGGGCACATGGCGGGAGATGAAGTACTTCGAGAGATCAGCTCCCGCATCACCAGTTGTTTAAGAGAAACTGACTTTATTGGCCGTTATGGAGGAGAAGAGCTCGTCGTTATACTCCCAATGACAACACTTCATGTTGCCATAAAGGTCGCAAATATCATACTTGAAACTATTTCAAGCAAACCTGTTGTTTTTGAATCGCAAAGTATTGAGACTACAGCAAGTATCGGTATGAGCTGTTTAAGAAAAGATCATACAGATCATCTTAAAGTCTTTGCCGAAGCCGATGAAGCTCTTTATGTCGCCAAAGAAAACGGACGTAACCGCATCGAAGTTTATGATCACACCAAAAAAGAATCAGAAATAGAGTAAGGAATAGACAATGAAAAAAATATTGCTTGTTGATGAAAGTCCGGCAACTTTATCTGCTTTAACTATAGAGATAAAACGACATATGAGCAATACGGAGATATTGGCAGCATCTACCTACAGAGAAGCGAACAATATCATAAGACATAATCAAAATCAAATTTCTGCAGCCGTAATCAATATAGAACTTCCCGATTGTGAAGAGGGACAGGGTGCTATGTTGACAAGCTCACACGATATTGCGAGTATTGTCCTTAGTAAAAATGAAAACAATGTCTTAAAACATCTTATGACAAAGAAAAATATCTTAGACCACATTTCTACTACCAATCCAAACTTCATCGCCTATGCAGTCGATTTTGTAAAAAAAGTCCTTCGAAATTACAAAGAGAGTGTTTTGCTCGTTGATGATTCTAAACTTTTTAGAGATGCTTTTAAAAATGACCTGCATAAACTACAGTTTAATGTCATAGAAGCTATTGACGGGAGAGAGGCTTTTGATATTATGGCATCGCCACAGGGTGAGAGCATCTCAGTTGTACTCACTGACTATAATATGCCAAATATGGACGGTATTGAACTTACCATGAGACTCCGAGAGCGATTTCAAAAAGACACTTTAGCGATCATTGCCATCAGCGCAACAGAAGATGTAGATGCCCTGACACAATTTATAAAAGCCGGAGCAAATGACTTTATCTCAAAGCCCCATCAGTTTGAAGAGCTCAATGTCAGAATCAATGCCAACCTTGATGTTTTGGAACTTTTCAAAGAAGCTAAAAACCTTGCCAACAGAGATTTTTTAACAGGTGCTTATAACAGACGTTACTTTTTTGAAGCAAGCAGTGCCATACTCAACAAGAATCATAGAAAAAATACCCCCATTGCCGTTGCAACCATTGATATTGATAATTTTAAAAACATCAATGATACTTATGGGCATGATATCGGTGATATTGCCATCAAAGAAGTTGTTACAGTGCTTCACAAAAGCCTTAGAAAATCAGACCTTGTTGCGCGTTTTGGTGGAGAAGAGTTTTGTATCTTACTTGAAGATATATCACTTGAAAATACACTGACTCTTTTTGACAAACTACGAAAGAACTTTAAATTTAATGATATTGAGCTCAAAGATATTATTGTCAACTATACGGTTTCTATCGGTATATCCTATGGCAGGAGTGATGATATAGATGAGATGTTGAAGGTCTCAGATGATGCTCTTTATGAGGCAAAGTCCAGAGGGAAAGATACTGTCATACTTCATCAAATAAAAGAGAAGTAAGCTTTTACACTTACTCTTTTTTTGTCTTTATACTTGAGAGTTCAGGATCATAGCACTTTTGAATATACATACCGGCAATAGCAAGGAAAACACCTGTTACTGCACTGATAAACGCCAGTGATGCAAACCACACAAGAGCTACCAGTCCAACTGTGCTTTTTGGTACATCCAAGCCATTTTCCTTATCACTTATATATGCTGCTATACGATAAATTTGGTTTTGATTGACCATCTTATTGACCTCATAATTCACCTCAGTCTGTTTCTTTTTCAGCTCAAAGATCTCAGCATCTACAACTTTTAACCTCTTTTGAATATCTTGATGTTCATTAAAAAGCTTCCTCTTCTCTTCACTCGCTCTTCTAATAATACTCGACTTATTCTTAGACGCATTTGCAGTAAATGAGGCAAGCTCCTGACGATACTTTTTTTGTAATAACTCTTGCGATTTTTGCTGCTCTTTTAGCTGTTGATTCAGGTAGTCAATCCTTGCACGTACTGTATCGATACGCTTTTGATAATTCTCACCGATAACAGCCAGCTGTTTTTGTAACTGTTTTTCGGTTCCTGTTTGCTGATCGAGTGCTTTTGAGCCTGTTGCAAAATCAGAAACAGCATAAAGTCTTTTCTCTTTTTTTGCTATAAGATCCCTGTATTTTTTTTCAACCGCCGGTCTTGTCAGAAAGTTTGCATCTTCCATCTCTACTTTCATTTCAGCTTTGAGTTTTTCAAGCTCTGCGGTGAGTTTTTCTTTATCAGAAGAGGCACCTTTTAGATTTTGATTCAGCAAATCTCTAAGGCGTTTTTGCATATCATCACGCTCTTTATCCCATGCTTCATATATTTTGCCCTCTTTGTCATACAAAGAGTTCAGCTCGGCATCAATCTTCTCCTTATAGCTGTTATCCATATTGCTCAGCTGTCTCTCAATATACTCACTTTGACGCTTTACCTGCTGATTGAAATTTTGATTTGCTCTTGCAATGGTTTGAGTATATTCAGCCTCCACCACTTCTGAATTGATAACATCAATAACTTTTTTCTTCTCAATGAGATCATCTATCTTATCTTGTAATAACTGTGCTTCATTCTTACGTTCATTGATGGCAAAAGTCAGGTTAGAGAAGTTTCTCTCAAAACCATTCATCATGGTTTCAAATGTTATGGTAACAAGGAGTAGAACACCTGTAAAGAGTATAATCCTCCACGAAGTGTGCTTTGCGTACATAAGAGCTGTCGCTATTGGGATTTTAGTTGCTTCTACAACTGCAACAAGTAAAAAAGGCAGACCAGATACCAAAATAGATGAGTAGTCCCCAAACGTCATCTCTTTATCGATATGATTAATCGCCGCATAAGCCGAATATGCAACAATAATTGAAATTAAAAAACCTATCATGACAGCTATAATCTCTATAGCCCATGCAAATTTAACTAGCTTAACGCCGACATTGTACAGTTTTGGATTCCCCATTTTTAACACCCCAAATAATTTAGTGCGAAATTATACTTAAATTATTCGAGATATCACATATTTAACTCATTTATGTTTTTAACTAATTCTTTTTCTTAAGTTTTTTCCAATTTTTGACTATTTTTTGAGCTATTTTTTCGTTAATTCCCTTGACATCACTGAACATGGAAGGGTTTTGCTCCAATGCCCCTACGACTTCTTGAGGGCTTCCAAAATATTCAAAGATCTTGGCAAGTTTTTTCTTCCCTATACCCTCAATGGAGCTAAAAAAATCACTCAACTCCTCTTTTGAATAGCTTTGCGTTTGCTCCTGCACGGACTCGGCAGCCTCATCGCCAGTCGGGTTTGGGATATCTTTAGTTTTAAGATCTTTACTTTTGAGATTTTTTAATGTTTTTAAAGCAAGTTTATCTTGATAGTTCCATTGTTCACTTGGCCACTCCTCACAAGTACGTGCTTTGACATCATACATTTTATAAACCTCATCAAGTTCGTGGAGATATACTTTTTTATTGCCGTAAAGCTTTTTCTTTTTGCCAAAATAAGCACCGTCATAACTAGGAGAGAACTTCCCAAATGTTATATGTCTGAGTGTTCTGAGTATAGAGCTATCCATTTTTCCAAGCTCTTCCCAGTTAAACATAGGTGCATGTGGTTTTTTAAAACGTCCCTCACTTAAACTCCACATAATATACTGACCAATCCAGTCTCTAATGTAAGGAAATGCCGCAAACGCAGTCGCACACTCAAGTATGCGAACCTTACCATCTTTACCATAGGCTACATCACACGCCCAGTACTCCGCTTTTGCAGCTTTAGAAACTTTTACCGCAAGATCAAGTACCGACTTTGGAACATCCATATAGTCCATACTTCCACCCTGAGAAGTGTTTGTAAGCCATTCACCCTCCGGTGCACGTCTCCAAAAGGCACATACGGGCTTATGCCCTATAAGCATCACGCGGATATCTGCTTCCATAGGAACAAAGTCTTGAAAATACATAGGATGGTACTTACGCTCTGCAAAAAGATCTTTTGCCTCTTTGAAGTTATCTACTTTGTGCACAAAATACCCGCCGTAGTTCGATGGTCCGTACGATTTTTTAACGATCTTCGGATATTCACATTTTTCTAAAAATTTATATGCATTTTTATGGTTATAGTAAATATATGTTTTTGGAATAGGCAAGTTATATTTCCATGCAAATCGCGTAACGTTCTCTTTAGATTTGTTAGAGAACTGCGTATCCATAGATGGAATAAAGCGAACATGAGGCAACTCCCTTGCAATCTCCCGAAAGGTTTCATACGCTGTTGCAGGTATATTACCTATAAGAACATCGATCTTTTTTCTTTTTACCTCTTTAATAAAACGCTCTTTATCATTCTTCCAGTGGTACGTCACCGTCTCTATTTTGTTTGGCCATCCCTTAAAGTTTGAATGATCAAAAAACCTCAATACATAATCAAGATATAAAAACCCAAGTTTCGGTAATTTTTTATTGCTCAGTCCCATTTTTCCCCCTGTAAAAGTAGTACATGCATCATAACATATTTGTGCTACAAAGATATTTCAGTATAAATGTTTTTACACCGTCAAAGCAGCTTTTGTCAACTTTTCAACACTCTTATGAAGCGTATAGACAACAAAAAACAAGAAGGTAGGAAAAACGTTTTATGCACCAATCAAATAATTAAAAAGATACCCTATACAAATAATTCCAATCCCAACAGTACCAAAAAAAATACCGATAAGTCTTACATGTAGAATTTTTTTAAGTATCATCGCCTCAGGCAAAGAGAGTGCAGTGATCGCCATCATAAAGCTCAGTGCAGTTCCCAGGAGCATCCCTTTATCTGTTAACACCTCCACAAGCGGCATAACACCCGCTGCGTTAGAGTACATCGGAATTCCAAAAATAACCGCCAAAGGCACACCGTACCAGTTGTCACCACCGGCATATTTGGCAATGAAATCTGCAGGAACATAGCCGTGGATCAAAGCACCCACACCTACACCAAGGAGCACATAAAGCCATATCTTTTTAAAGATATCATACGTGTAGTCCCATGCCTCTTTAACACGCTGCTTTTGTGTGAGTTTGAGCTCCACCTCTTCAAGTTCACCCTCCATCGGTTTTACATCAAGCAAGATATACTTTTCAAGCTTCATCTTTCCTATGACAAAACCACCGATAATGGCGACAAGAAGCCCAAACCCTATGTAAATCACCGTAA
>JALWLL010000052.1 GCA_026996295.1 Sulfurimonas sp. | reverse complement strand
CAGCGCTAAGTGAAAACCCAGATGCAAAAGTCTACATCAAAATCCACCCTGATGTTTTAAGTGGAAAAAAGAGTTCAGACATCGACATAGCAAAGGCAAAAGAGCACTGCATCGTCATAGAAGAAAATGTAAATCCCATCTCACTTTTAAAGCATTTTGATAAGGTTTATACTAAAACTTCCGGCATGGGTTTTGAGGCTCTTTTATGTGGTTGTGAGTGTGTCTGTTTTGGGATGCCGTTTTATGCAGGATGGGGTGTCACTACCGACAAACCCAAATGCAGCAGACGAAAAGTCAAACGAAGCATAGAGGAGATCTTTGCCGCTGCGTACATTCTATACACTCGCTACTACAACCCCTATGCGAAAAAAGAGTCAGATATTTTTGATATAATGTCAGAAGTTCTGAAAAGGAAAGAGGATGGATAGTACGAAAAAACTTGAATTGCACTTAGCTGAATCTCTTGTGCATATCAACAGGCTTAAAGCTGTTCTTCCAACTCTTAAAAAACTATATCCTCTTAATATAGAGAAATTTTCTACTCTTACAGTAGAAGATCAAGACAAGCTAGATGTCCTTGCCTTTCGATTTGCTAAACTCCAAGATCTTCTTGGTACAAAGATTTTTAGAGAGTATCTCACAGTTTTACAATACCCTATAGAAGATAAAAATTTCTTAGAACTTTTAAAAGAATTAGATAAAGAGAAAATTTTAGATATTGACCTTTGGAGTGAGTTTAGAGGAGTGAGGAACAGCATATCTCATGATTATCCTTCAGAGGAAGAGGAAAGAGTAGAAGCTATAAATTATTTGATAGAGCATATAGACAAACTCATTGAGATGACACAAAACATAAGGAAGCATTTTGAGGCTATCAAGTAAAGAAAAAGAGATTATAAAAAAACAAATAGAGATAGTATTTGGCGATGCTGTTATTTATCTTTTTGGTAGTCGTGTGGATGATAGCAAAAAAGGTGGAGACATAGACCTTTACATCATTCCCAAAATCTCTGATAACCTCTTTAGGAAGAAAATGAAAATTAAAGCTATGTTAGAAGATATCTTATATAAGCCTGTTGATATTATAGTGGCTAAAAACAAAGAGAGACTTATAGAGCAAGAAGCTTTAAAAGGTTTGAAAATATAGATACTACTCTAAATTATGTTACAATTCATCTATATTATGAGTAGGGGCACAGCATCAGCACGACTTCATCAAAGGCTTACTTTTTTGGCTTCTCAAGATGGAAGCATGGGTTTGTAATACCATTTTTTCATGACTACGCCCCGCAGAATATTTTTTTTATAAATCCTATCTTTTCTACCCATATGAAACTTGCACTGAGAAAAGGCTTGAATACAGATGCTCATATCTATTTTTGGGGGCGTAAAAGTTTTCCTGAAGTGGAAGCCTTTGCATCAAAAAACGGCATGAAAATCTTTCGTGTAGAAGATGGTTTCATCCGTTCTATTGGGCTTGGTTCAGACCTTACACAACCATACTCGCAGGTGATTGATAAGCGTGGTATTTACTTTGATCCGACATGTGAGAGTGATTTAGAGCATTATCTTAATTTTTATAACTTCTCCAGTGACACTCACCTGCTTGAACGTGCAAAAAAAATCCAAGCCGAAATCATCAAAAACAAAATCTCAAAATATAATGCTGACCTAAGTCAAGCACTGCATTTACCCCAAGAAAGAGTGACAGCGGTGGTGATAGGACAAGTAGAAGATGATGCCTCCATCAAGTTTGGTGCAAACGGGATGAGCAACCTAGAACTTCTCAAGCAAGTAAAAGCAACCTATCCAAAGAGGTATATCATCTTTAAGCCACATCCCGATGTTTTAAGCGGTAACAGAGTGGGAAATATTGACACTGAAGAGGCACTAAGGTACTGCGATGAAGTGGTGAGTGACATCTCCATCGCGGATGTGCTTGAAGCAGTAGATGAAGTGCATACCATGACATCACTCACAGGATTTGAGGGGCTGCTCTATGGCAAAAAAGTTTACACTTATGGTATGCCTTTTTACGCAGGATGGGGACTTACAACCGATACACAGCGTTGTCAAAGACGAAAAAGAGCAGTGAGTCTAGAAGAACTTATTGCCGCGACTTATCTGCTCTACCCTCGCTACATAAGTCCAAAAACAAAAGAACTTTGTGAAGCGGAGCGTGTTATACAAGAACTAAAAGAGCAAAGAGATATCTTACAGGCATCATTTATGCTACGAATACAGTCAAAGATTTATAGTTATATTAGCAGAACATCACAAAAATTACTCTCTCTGGTGAGATAAGCGATTTCCCAACGCTTATCTAATCCATTTCATATTTGAAGATAATACTTACATAACCTGATACTATATCATCAAAGCTATAAGTGATGTTGTTTTGTGTATTGTCTGCTTGTATGCTCATAAGTCTCGCACCTAAATCAAGATCCAGCCAATCCGTAACGATCAGTTTGGCACCCAGTTGTCCACCATAGTACACATCTGATATTTCACGGTTCACATTAGCCACATCATCATAATCTATGCTCACAAGACCACCATTTATACCCAAATAAAAGTCTAAGAAGCTTGCGACATGAAACATATAGTCAAATTCTGCACCTAAGGTTGTAATTTTATTGAAATCGTTGCCGGCAAAGTAACGACCACTTAAAAAAAGTCTATAGTCCTCTGTTTGTGCACCGATTTTCAATCCCGCCTGACCTATATCTACATAGCCGTCATTAATAGGAGCAGCTTTTACATTTATACCGCTAAGCCCACCTTCAAAGCCAACTAAAGATTTTGTGTTATAGAGGTACTCAGAACTATTTGCCATAAGTGATGAACCTATTACTAAACTACCAAAAAGCACTTTTTTTAAAACTTTTTTTATCATAAACTTCCCTTAATTCTCAAATTCATCTGCAACAGTAATATTGATGATCTCTATACTACCTGTTTCACCTTTGTTTTCTGTAACAGTGACATCAACATACACTACCCCATTACTTTGCGAACAATCATCTATGTTTCCATTGGAATCACTTATGGCATTGATAGTAAGATTATCGCTCACTTGAACATCATAGCCGATATTTGCATTTCTGTACCACTCCGGTGCATCAGCGAGCCTAGTCCATATTCTATATGTTACATTATTTACATCTCTTGGAACAGTAACTATCCTTTGCTCAAAACCTCGTCCCCTTAGAGTGAATTCTCGTGCTTCTCCAAACTTACCTTCAGTTGCTGTTTGAGCTGTTGAGCCTACCATGTTTACCCATACAACGATATCTTTTCCGGTTAAATAATAATCATAATCAAGTGTCAATTGTGCTCTTCCAAAAGCGTCAAGCTGATTGCTGCCATCACTTACACGTAAATTTGCCACAGCTTCTGCTCCAGCCTCACACTGATAATCTCTTATGTTGTTTCCTACTGCAAAACCCAGGTTTGTTCTCGTTATGTTACCATCAAAGTTATCAACCAGTACCAGTTCATCTGCTCCGGCTGTGCCTACTCTCGTAAAGTCCCACTTCCCTGAAGCATCATAATCATAGTCCATCCCAAAGGTAACTAAAACCTCATTGAGCTCATCCACATCACTAAAATCAACATTTGCTGCACGAAACACATTGTTAGAAGGGTTTATAGTTGCCGTTGTTGCCGAGGGAACTGCCGCTGTATCTGGACGATAAAAAATTCGCTCACCATTCGTCGCATCTCGTGCATACCCCACAATAGCACCTACAGAGATCGCCGGATTTGTGTTAACCTTATTAGAATACTTATCGGTTGCCTTGACTGAATAATGCTCTTGAAACATTGCATTTTCTTCATCCCACCCGGTACTTGCATATGAGATACTTATGGAGGTAGGAGGTCCAGAAAGTACAACTATGTTAAATATTTTCTCCAAAGTAGCGTTTTTTTCATTTGCATCCACAAAGTTTGCAGTAACTTTAATAGGAACTAGACCCGAGATAGTGTTAGTTTTGATATTGAGTGAAACATCATTTTTTCCACTGAATGTCAAAGTATCTCCCACATCACCGGCTGTATTTTCAATATCTACCAAGGGGGTATTGAGCACTTCTACATCTATAGAGGTCACATCTGCGTTATCAAGGTTTTGTCCCGCTTCATCCTGCACATAAAAAGAGACCTGTTTGCTGCTCTGTAAACCGATAGTGACATCTTGATCATCCAACAGGGATGAGCCTAGCGTATATGTTTCAAGTATCACCTGATTGGCTTCTGGCTCATAAGTGAATGTAAGGTTTTTGAGAGTTGCTTCATCTGAATCATGGTAAAAACCAAATACAGTACCCGTATCACCCGTATCCACTAGTGCCTGTAGATCTTTTGGACCTATATATGTAAAGGTTGCCTTTCCGTTTTCAACAGGAAGAGAGATGTCGGAAAATGTACCTATATCCGTTCCTGTTCTTACTTTATCAGGGTAGGCAATAACTATATTGCCCCCTGTGTAAGGTGCATTATTTGGTCCAAAAACCAACACTTCTATGGTTTTTACTTCACTGTTGAGTGTAAGTGTTTTTGCAGCCCCATCCGTAAATGCCACTGTTACCGTTCCGTTAACATCGATGGTGTTATCGGTTGTATTGACATCATCTACAGTTGTGTCTGTAGTTGTTGTCGTATTGTATATCGTTTCACTATTATCGGTTCCACAAGCACTTATAAAAAACACCAGAAAAACGGACAAAACCAGACTTTTAAAACTCATAAATTACACCTTAAAAAAATTAAATTTTACAACGGCTCTATTATACCTTGTACCTTTTGAAGCTAACTTTAAATGTATCACATAAATATTATTTTTTTAAATAATACTATGAGCACATACCACAGCACTGCTAAACGCCCATTGAAAGTTGTAGCCACCCAACTCACCGGTAACATCGACCACTTCACCTATAAAGTAAAGATTTTTTACTTTTTTTGTCTCTAAAGAGTAAGCAAAAAGCTCATCTGCCAAAACACCGCCCCTGCTCACTTCTGCTTTGCTAAAGCCAAAATTGCCCGCGGGTGCGAAAGTATAGCTATGCAACTGTTGCAATTTTTTATGCGTTGTGGCATCTATCTTTTTACACTCCATATCTTGCACATCTATAGCTTCTAAAAGCGCCTTAGACAAACGTTTTGGAAGGGGTAAAACAGAACTTATCTGCTTTTTAGAGTTTTTTATCAGGGGAGTAATGTCGTGCTGTGGTAAAAAGTTTATGCTTATCTCTCCCCTCTTCCAGTACAGCGACCCGCTTAACACTGCGGGTCCACTGATCCCTTTATGGGTAAAAAGCATCTCCTCTGCCACTAGTTTCTCCCCCACTTTTATATGCACATAGCAACTCAGACCACTTAACTCTTTCATCCAAAACTGCTCTTTTTGCAAGGTTAGACCAACAAGAGCAGGGGTAAACTCTTTCACACCCAAACCAAATCCCCTAGCAATACCAAGCCCCACATCACTTGCCCCAAGTGGGCTAAAGCTCTTGCCTCCTGTAGCAACTACAAGCTTTTTACACCTCAAGAGAGTGTTGTGTGTTGTAACAACAAAAAGTTCCCCCTGTTTTTGTACTTCTGTGATCTTCTCATTGAGATAAAGATCATGATGCTTTATCTTTTTTTTGAGTATATTGATGATCTCATCAGAAGAGTTTTTACAAAAATAATACCTGTTTTTTCTCAGCTCTAGCTCAACACCATTTTTAGCCAAAAAAGTCAGAAGCTGCTCTTTTGAAAAGATGCTTAAAGCATAACAAAGCAGTTCTTCATCTCCATCATAATGATGCTCATTCACACTGACATTTGTGATATTACATTTACCGCCGCCTGATATTTTGAGTTTTTTTGCTATTTTTTCATTGCCCTCAACTATGGCAACACTAAGTGTTTTATCAAGGTGGGCTCCACACATAAGACCACTTGCCCCGGCACCTAAAATGAGTACGTCATATATTTTCATAAAGCAATTATACTAAATATCTTAGCTATAATGCGAGTAAAATTTAATTCCCTAAGCGCTTGGGAAAAACGGAACGGTAAAGTAATGGCAAACAAACTTCACATAGTCTCTCTTGGATGTACCAAAAATCTCGTCGATACAGAAGTGATGATGGGAAAACTTCAAAACTTTGAACTAACAGATGCTCAAGAGGAAGCTGATGTTATCATCGTCAACACCTGCGGTTTTATAGACGCGGCAAAAGAGGAGTCTATCAACACTGTTTTAAACCTTCATGATACAAGAAAAGAGGACTCACTTCTAGTGATGGCAGGGTGTTTGAGTGAACGCTACAAAGAGGAGCTTGCCAGTGATATGCCTGAAGTAGATATTTTTACCGGTGTAGGTGACTATGACAAGATAGATGAACTACTCCAAGAAAAAAAGAGCCGCTTCTCTGATGAAGTGTTTCTCATAGACGGTGCCGAGCGTGTGGTAACAGGCTCTACATACCATGCTTACATCAAGCTTTCAGAAGGGTGTAATCAAACATGTAGTTTTTGTGCCATCCCCTCTTTTAAGGGCAAGCTTCACTCGCGTGATCTTGACTCTATCGCAAAAGAGGTCAGCGCTCTTGTTGCAAAAGGGTACTATGATTTCTCTTTTGTCTCTCAAGACTCCAGCTCCTACCTCAGAGATCAAAATATCCAAGACGGACTCTCTTTGCTTATACAACGCATAGAGCTTATTGAGGGTGTCAAAAGCGCACGCATCCTCTACCTTTACCCCTCAACGACCACCATCACACTACTGAAAAATATTGCAAAGAGCAGTATCTTTCACAACTATTTTGATATGCCTATACAGCATATAAACGATGATATGCTTCGCATCATGAAACGCGGTTTTGGAAGGGATAAAACCTTGGAACTTCTAAAATTTATGAGAAATCTGCCAAACTCCTTTGTGCGAACCAGTTTTATAGTGGGGCACCCTCAAGAGAGTGAAGAGATGTTTGAAGAGATGTGCGACTTCGCACAAACTTTCGGCTTTGACAGAATCAATGTTTTTTCCTACTCTGATGAGGAGACAACTTCTGCTTTTGATATGAGCCAAAAAATTTCAGATGAAACCATTGCCCATAGAGCAGAAGTGCTTGGAGAGATAGCTAAAGAGGTGACGCAAACATCACTTGAAAAAGAGATAGACACAACTGCAGAGATAGTTATCGATGCACAAAGCGATGAGCATGAGTATCTTCTCAGTGCCAGAAAACTTCTTTGGGCACCTGAGATCGATGGGGAGATCTACGTCAACGACCGCACTAGCGATGAGGAGTTGGAATTTGGAAAAATCTATAAAGCAAAAATCACCGAGATCGTTGGTGATATTTTGACCGCTACAGTTGACAATGCTTGAAGAAAGTTCCCTAGAACAGCTAAAAAATAAAAAAAATCTCCTTGCCTTCTCCGGCGGGGGTGACTCAACAGCACTTTTTTTCCTCCTTTTAGAGAAGCATATCTCCTTTGACATAGCTATTGTTGATTATAGTGTAAGGGAGCAAAGTAAGCTAGAAGTAGCCTATGCACATACACTTGCATCTCAGCACAAGATAAAGTGTCATCTGCTTAAAGCCCCACAATACAAAAAAAACTTTGAAGCATCGGCAAGAGCGAGTAGATACAACTTCTTTGAAGAGCTTATAGAGCAGTATAACTATACAAACCTTTTAACGGCACATCATCTTGGTGACCGCCTAGAGTGGATGTTGATGCAGTTTTGCAAAGGTGCAGGCTGTGTAGAGATGGCGGGCATGCAAACTATGGAGCAAAGAGGAACATATACACTTATAAGACCTCTACTGCACCTTACAAAAGAGGAACTGCTACACTATCTTCACCTCAACAACATTAAGTACTTTGAAGATGAAACCAACCTGGATCAATCTCTCACGAGAAACAGCTTTCGACACAAGATAGCCACTCCGCTTCTCAAAGAGTTTAAAGAGGGGATCAAAAAAAGTTTTCAATATATTGACGAAGATAAAAAGGAACTTATAGAAGATATACAGATCCATACACTCGGTGAGATCAGCTACTTTACAAACACCCATAAAGCACGAACCAACATATATCTCATAGACAAACACCTAAAAACTTTGGGCTTTATGATGAGTGCACAGGAGAGGGAACTTCTCAAAACAAATGAGACCGTAGTTTTAGGTCGAAAATATCTTGTTTGGCAGCATGAGAGCTATGTTTTTACAGCACCCTACTTTCATGAAACTCCCAAAATGGCAAAAAAGTTCAAAGAGGAGTGCAGAGTTTTAAAAATCGAACCAAAATTCAGAGCCTTTTTTTACAAAAATCCTCAAATATTTTTAAAAGTCAAAGCGCTTCTGCATCACTCTTTGTAGTGGTAGTGTTACGATCTTTCTCCTCTTTAGCCTCATACACTTTCATCGTAAAAGATGAGCGTATCAACTCTGCGTCTCTTTTAAAATGTATGGGAAAGTTAACTCCTATGATCCAGTCGCTTTTGTTTAAGGCATCCAAAAAGTTGTAAAAACTTTTTGGAGAGTCGATTTTTGATGTTGTGTTAACCTCATAAACATAGAAGTTACCCTCATCAGGGCTGTTAATGATCTTTGATAAGCTCAAAGACTCGAAAAAAACCTTATGCTTTTTATGAAAACGCTCGGCATTAAAGGGTGTTCTAAAAGCAGTGATAATATGTCTGTTGTCACTTTGAAGCTGCTTGAGTCTAGCGTAGATATCATCATGGTATTCCTGATAACGTCTGAGTTCACGAGTCTCTTTTTTCAGTGCTATTCGCTGTTCTCTATACTCTTTACCCTCTGGAATCAACACTAAAAAAGAGAACAAAAGAACAAAAACAAGTAAAAAAATACTAAGTATCAGTAGATATATGTTCTGACGGGAGATAGAGAATTTCATCTACTGCTCCTCACTTATATCTGAGATATTCACATCAAGCTCATCATCTTCTACATAATTGGTAGAGACAAAATAGAGCCAACCATTTTTCGCAGGATAAAAACTACTATAGGTTTTGTGAAAAATAGAGCGTAAAGGAGCTTGCAGCATAAAGTTATACACATCTTTGTTTGGTGTTATTCCATACAAAATGAGACCGTTTTGTAATAACTTGGCTTCTGAAAGTGTGATACGCTGAGGAACCAAGTCAAAAAGGTTTGCAATAGAATCCCTTAAGACCGTATTTTGTGTATAGACTTTTTCTGCCAATGCACTCTCTTGTTCTATAAAAGTTATACTTTTTTTCATCTTCGTGATCTCATCATCGAGGCTTAGCACTTCTGATACGATCATCTGTTTGTCTTTGGCAAATCTGTAATCTTTAAAAAGTAAAAAAGCATATGTTACAAATAACATCAAAATACTCATAGAAAAAAAGATGACAAGAAGCTGCATCTCAGGTGTTAAAGCACTCTTTTTTCGCGGCTGTATATAACTGTACTTCATTGTATTTCCGCCTTGGCAAGTTCACAGACCTCTACACACAGATCAAGATTTCTCACATATACACTTAAAAACATCTCCTCTTCAAGATAACGTTTCAAATCACCACTGATACCTACACCATCGGCAATATAGGTGTCTTCTATAAACTTTGAGTTATAGGTGTCATCTTTATAAAATTTGTTAACCGCACTTTGAATAAGCGAGAACCTTTGATAGTCTTCATTAAACTCTCCACTCTCCGTATCATCCTCTTCAACATCCTGAAGATTCTCCTGAATTTCATCATCCTCGGCAAACTCATCGATCTCCCCAATGGAGTCAAGATCTTCTATATCACCAAAATCATCAAGATCATCCATAACATCTACATCTTCAAGATCGATACTTGCATCTATATCAAGATCAAGCTCTTCATCACTCCCATCATCCATCAGCAACTCATCTGACTCATGAGAGTTTTGCATATCAAGGTGTTTGGCAAACAATAACTCTGAGTTATCAAAAACACTAAGGGTTATATAGTTCTCTTCTATCAATATAAACATCGCCAAGTGTGTATTGATCTTGTCTTTAAAGAAGTTTGCCAAAAGAACAAAGGGGGAGAAAACAAAGTCTAAACCGATCTCTTTGTATTCTTGTTGTAAACGTGTTAGTTCTGATTTGGAAGTATAAAATGCCCATCTATCGTTGTAACACTTATATTTTGATGTGTCTTTGTCGAAATATCTCTCCATCTGTGTGGTGTCACAGGTGTGGATCGCCCCCTGAGTGGATGATGCATCGAGTATGGAGATATAATAATAAGGGGATTCTTTTATATACTCCGAAATAAACTCATATACTTTGTTGTTCAGTTTTATCGTTTCAAAACTCTCTTCTATACTTTGCACGGTGGTCTTTGTATTGCACAACTCAATATATACGACAGTGTGCGATCTGTATATAACAATGTTGACAAAGACTTTAAGATATAGTTTTTCAAAAAGTTTACCCAGCACTACTTGCCTCCACCACAAAGGGGATGTGCTTTGTTATAGTTTTGTTGTTTCAATGCACTGCCTAACTTAGTATATATTTGTGTTGTTGCCATCGACGAATGTCCAAGTAACTCACTAACATCGGCTATCGGTGCGCTACTGTTTAGCAGTGCGGTCGCGTAAGAGTGACGAAGCTGATGTGGAGTAACTTTTAAAGAGACCCTTTTAAATACTTTAGTAACGATATATCTTAAACTATTTTCGCTTAATCTTTCGCCATTTTTCTCAAAAAGAAATATTTTTGGGGAGTTCATTGACAAATAATTATCAATAAGCTCTTTTGTTGAAGCTAAAAGCGGTACATCTCTGTGTTTATTTCCCTTACCCAGAACCCGAACCCATTCACTGCTGATATCTTCAAGCTTTAATGAGGAGAGTTCTGAGATTCGTAGTCCCAAAGTATAGAGCATCACCACTACCAAATGCTCACAAGGCTGTGCCAAAGACAAAGCTTCCGTGATATGTTTATGCAAAACAGGTTTTGGAAGTGTTTTTGCCACCTTAACGCTCTCATCTGAGCTCAAAACCACTTTAAGTTCCTGCCCATTGAGATACTCTGCAAAGGAACGTATCGCACTGAGCTTTTTACTGATAGTTTTGCAACTGAGTTGTGAGATTTTTATGCGGTATGGCATAAGGTTAAAAACAAGGTGCTGCTCTTCTTGGAGAATCTCTATGACATCCAACGCCTCACTGAGAACTTCATGGTAGGTTTTAATAGTCAGATCAGAGTAGCCCCGTACATTTTCCAGGTACTCCAAAAACTCTCTAACGTACTTATCTATTGACTTTTTCAAGAAGCTTCTCAAATCCGGCATAATACTCTGCAGCATCTTTGATGAGTTGCTCATCGGTCACAACACTTGGAGCCAGTTTTTTATATGCACTGATCATAATATCACAAATGAGTCTGATCTTTGCCTTGTCAGCATCCGAGATCACCTCATGCTCAGCTATGGCATTGATCTCTTGCATATACTTCTTGGCATCTCTTACATAATCTGCATATTTCATAGAGGTGATCGACTGTGCCATAATAGTTGCTGCCATGCGATTGTACACATCCATGCTAAAAGCCTCTTTTGCCAAAACAAGCGCTTCTTGATAGTTTCCAATCTCATAGTAGTATTTTGCGCGGATAGACTTTTCATAGGAAGGATTGATCAAAAAATAAATCCCCATGATCAGAACAAGCACAAGAGCAATAAGTGGAAACAGTACTTTAACGTTCATGTCGTAACAACCCCTCTTGTATCATTTTTTTGGCTTCTTCAAGCTCCATACCCTCTACATCTATCAAATCACTGATATAATACTTTATTGTACCAAATGGTTTAACAATTGTAAACTTATCCCAGCTGTTGAGTTGCCAGAACTTACTTGGAACTATCTCTACAAGCACTATTTTTGTTTTTGATTTTTGCGCCATCACGACTATGCCGTCTGCGACACTGTGCCTTGGTCCTTTCGGTCCATCAGGCGTAATTCCAAGATCCAAACCGTTTTTAAGCTCTTTGATAGCTGCTATAAGTGCTTTAGCCGCACCCCGTCTGCTTGAGCCGCGAATAGCTCCAAAGTGAAAAAAACTTAAAGTTTTAGCGATCAGGTTTCCGTCAAAATGCTCAGAGATAATCAGTTTGACATTGGGGGTTTTTCTGTACCTTGTATAGGCATAAGGTATCATAAGCAGCTCACCGTGCCAGCAAGCCATGATAAAATTTTCATCTCCTAAATCTTTTGGAGCATGAAACTCTTTTTTGTTTGTAAGGTATAAAATCCTAATCACCAAAGAACCCAAAAAGGGAACAATGATGAGTGCCAAAGCACGAAAGAACTTTTTAGCCAATAACTTCACCGGTCAAAATGGTTCTTCCTATAGAGGTGATCTTCACATCTCTAAACTCACCTAAGAGTTCATCAGAACCCTTTACTTTGATGATGATGTTGTTATCACTTCTACCTGAGACATAATAATCATGAAGCAGATCTTCAAAATAAACTCTGTAAACATTACCTAGAAGTTTTGCATTTTTTTCATCAATGATTTGAGTGTGAAGATTTTGCAGCTCTGTGAGTCTTGCGGACGCTACATCTTCATCCACTACGTTCGTAAAGGCTTCTGCTTCCGTTTGTGGACGTGGAGAATACTTAAAGGAAAAAATCTGATCAAAACGCACTGTTTTCATAACATCGAGTGTTTCTTGAAAATCTTCATCGCTCTCACCCGGAAACGCTACGATAATATCGGTGCTTATATGAACATCAGGCACCATACTTCTGAGCTTTTGTACACGGTTTAAAAACCACTCTTTTGTGTAACCGCGTTTCATATCTTTTAAAACTTTGCTTGAACCGCTTTGCAGTGGCATATGCATAGATTTACAGATTTTTGGATTTTTTGCAAACTCTTCGATAAACTCATCATCCATATGAAAAGGGTGTGGCGAAGTGAAGCGGATACGCTCGAGTCCCTCTATTTTGCTCAAGCGTCTGAGAAGTTCTGTAAAGTTTACTTTCTCATGCTCCCCGGAGAAACGGCGACCGTAGTTGTTGACATTTTGTCCAAGTAAGAAAACCTCTTTGGCACCACCATCAACCGCACGCTGTGCTTCTTGAACAATAAGTGCATCGGGTATGGAGACCTCATCACCTCGTGTTTTGGGAACGATACAAAAAGTACATGCTTTATCACACCCTATCGAGATGTTGATATAGGCTTTATACTTTGATGTGCGAAAATCTTTAAAAGCAAACTCACTCTCATCGTAGTTGATATCTATCTCGACAGCTTTGTCTTTGTGGAGCACTTCTGTTATTTTAGAAACATTTCTCGCACCGAGCACAAAACTGACATACGGTGCTCTTTTGATGATCTCATCTCCAAGATGAGAAGCGGTACAGCCGCAAACGCCTATCTTGGCATCTGGCTTTTTCTTTTTGTTAAATCCGCCAAGTTCTGAGAAGAGCTTATGCACAGGTCTCTCTCTCACCGAGCATGTATTTATCAAAATCAGGTCGGCATTTTCGAAATTATCTATCACTTCATAGTTCTCTTTCTCACTGAGCTCTGCGATCATGTGCTCAGTATCACGAGAGTTCATAGCACAACCTAAAGTTTCAATAAATAACTTTTTTGACATCTGTTTTCTCTAGCTTATGATGTGTACTTGGTACATATACTCATTATCTGACAATCCGAATTTCACTTCGCTCATATAGAAACTTTTCCCTTTGGCTTCAAAATAATCTTGAAGCTCAAGAAGGTCTTTGTGTGAATTTTCTCTATCAAAATAGAAGATAACACTCCCCTCTTTCTCTACGCTTTGCTCAATCTTTTCAAGATCCGCTTTTTTAGGTTTTGCATTGATATCTGCTCTTGCAAATTTTAAATCCATAGTTCTTTCCTTAGTTTAATTCGTAAAAATGTTTATACAACATAAAAGTGTTGCATTATAGACAAAATCTACTAAAAAACGTATTAAGGTGATATTTTAAAGCTCACTTTATAGATTTTGGATATAATTTCATCACTTCATAAGAAATCTCACCACATATTACATTTTATTTTTTATGAGACGACTTTCAAAGGATACAATAATGGAAAAAATTCTCGATATTGCAGAAGCAATCGCACACGAAAAAGGGCTGCAGCCGGACTCTGTAATAGGTGCGCTTAAAACAGCATTTATACAAACTGCCAAAAGAGTCATCGACCCAAAATTTGCTTTTGTCGCAGAGATAGATGATGACACCAAAAGTATAAAAATAATTCAAACGATCACTGTAGTTGCTGATGATGATGAAAGACTTCAAGACGAAGAGATCGCTCCTGCATACATCTCCATAACAGATGCAAGAGAGTATGATGATCAGGTTGAGCTTGACGACCAACTCCAAATAGATCACGATCTTGAAGATTATGGTCGAACTGCCGCATCTTCACTTCACCGTGAGATTGAGTACCATGTACAAAGACTCGTAGAAGATGAACTGTACAACAAATACAAATCAAAAATCGGTACTTTGGTGAGTGGCCGTGTCACAAGAGTGGATGCGCAAAACTCTACCTATATAGAAGTTGATGAAATTCGTGCCGTATTACCTATGAAAAGTCGTATAAAAGGTGAGGTTTTTCAAGTTGGCGACCATATTAAAGCAGTTGTCAGACGTGTCAATATGGACAAGGAAAACGGGATCCAGATCGAGCTCTCACGTACAAGTCCAAAATTTTTAGAGGAGCTTTTGGCATTGGAAGTTCCAGAGATCGGAGATGGTGCCGTCATCATTGAAAAATCTGCCCGTATCCCCGGTGAGAGAGCAAAGATAGCACTTATCTCTACCCATCCTCAGGTGGATGCCGTCGGAGCGACTGTCGGTGTTAAAGGTGTTCGTATCAATGCTGTAAGCCAAGAGCTTATCGGTGAAAATATAGACTGTATAGAGTACACAACGATCCCTGAACTTTTCGTTTCACGAACAATGAGCCCTGCGATCATCTCCCATGTTGAGATCATTAAAAACGATGAGGGTGAAGCGGAAAAAGCGATCATCACACTTCCAAGTGATCAAAAATCAAAAGCGATCGGTAAAAGCGGTATCAACATCCGTTTGGCATCTATGCTTACAGGCTTAAA
>JALWLL010000051.1 GCA_026996295.1 Sulfurimonas sp. | reverse complement strand
TCTGTTGTGTACAGCGAGATACTCAAAGAGCAGACTGATGAACTTGTGTATCCTTTTACCAAAACACTCCATGGCAGATTTGTTTTTTTCAAGTGGGCACAAAGACTCAATGGAACAACACACGGAGGTGTTATCAGCTCTTTAGAATCAAGAACACATACACATGCTATGCGTGATAGATGTGATCTTTTGGTTATTGGCGGCAACACCGTGCGGATTGACAGACCGACACTTGATGCACGTCTTGTCAACGGCAAAGCCCCTGATATACTTATATTTTCAAAAGAAAAAGAGTTCGATACCACCATACCACTTTTTAATGTAGAGGGCAGAGACGTATTTATTGCAGATGATTTTTCACTTCTTGATAACTATAAAAATATTATGATAGAGGGGAGTGCAAAGATGTTTGATCTTACTCGTGATATAGTGGATTATTACCTTTGTTTTATATCTCCTGTCATTGGCGGTCAGGGTGGATTTGAAAATATTGATGCAAATTTTAAAATTTTAAATATACAAAAAGAGAGCCAAGATATAATCATGTGGATGAAAAAGGAAAGCTAATGCAAAAACAAGAAAAAATTGTTTCGATGTTTGATGATATTGCACCGACGTATGATACTGCAAATCGTGTGATGAGTATGGGTGTGGACATCAGCTGGAGAAAAAAAGCGTGTGATCTTAGTTTTGATTTTTATGCGAAAGAGTCGATTGAGCGTATTACTGATGTAGCATGTGGCACAGGTGATATGATGGGATATTGGAAAAAACAGTCACAAAAAGCGGGTGTTGATATCAAAGAACTTGTCGGAGTCGATCCATCTGTTGGTATGGTAGATGTTGCAAAGAAAAAATTTCCGGAGTTTTCTTATCATATCTCAAAAGCAACACAGATCCCGCTTGAGGATAGCTCCAGCGATATTTTAAGTATCACTTACGGTATCCGTAATGTTGTAGAGCGTCAAGAGGCGTTTTATGAGTTTAACCGTGTGTTAAAAAAAGATGGGCTTGTTGTGATTTTGGAATTTATGAAAGATGAGAACAAAACACTGCTTAAAAAACTACGCGATATCTATATGCACAAGATTCTTCCTTATGTTGGCGGTGCAATATCTAAAAATCTTGAAGCCTATACATATCTGCCTGATTCTATCGAGAGTTTCGTAACCATTCAGGGGATGCAAAAAGAGCTTGAAAAAGCGGGTTTTGAGATACTCTACACACAAAGCTTTTCAATGGATATCTCCACCTTAATGATTGCTCGTAAACTCTAAGCTGCTGTAATGATGAGAGCCTTAAGTGTATCTTCACTCAATGAGCAGATAAAAGCTCTTTTAGAAGAGAGTTTTTCCCGTGTTTTTGTGGAGGGGGAGCTCTCCCGCATCACTTTTCATAATTCCGGACATATCTATTTTACCTTAAAGGACAGCTCCTCTGCGATTAGTTGTGTGATGTTTCGAGGCAATGCCACCAAGTTAAAGTTTCGTCTTGAAGAGGGGATGAAAGTACTCATAGACGGTGCTGTAACCCTCTACAAACCAAGGGGAAGTTACCAAATAAACTGTTTTTCTATCGAACCATCCGGGCAGGGAGCTTTGGCAGTTGCTTATGAGCAGTTAAAACAAAAGCTCTCCCAAAAGGGCTATTTTGACCCAAAAAGGAAAAAAGAGCTTCCAAAGTTTGCATCCCGCATCGCCTTGATTACTTCTGCAACCGGAGCGGCACTACAGGATATGTTGCGTGTTGCAAACTCCCGTTACAGACTTCTAGAGATCGATGTGTATGATGTTTTAGTGCAGGGGGAGAGTGCAGCAGCGAGCATTGTCAATGCACTGAGTGTTGCAGATACAAAAGAGTATGATATCATCATACTTGCTCGCGGCGGCGGAAGTATAGAGGATCTTTGGGCGTTTAATGAAGAGATCGTTGCAGATGCCGTATTTAAGGCAAAGACCCCCATCATCTCCGCTGTTGGGCATGAGATAGACTGGGTTATCAGTGATTTTGTGGCTGACTTGCGTGCACCGACACCGAGTGCAGCAATGCAAATGTGTCTTCCTGATACAAATGAGCTTTATCAGTACCTCGATACTCTGGCTTCTCAGCTTACGCAGATAATCACTCAGAAGATAGCTGCAAATACGCAGGAGTTAGTGCATCTGCAAAACTCATTTATGCAACACTCCATCGAAAAAAAGATCATACAAAAAAAACAAGAGGTGCAGCAACTCAAGGAGCGTTTTGAGCAAAGCATAGATTTTAAGATGCAAAACCTCTTACGAGAGCCTGAGCATCTACGTATGCAGTGTACACATGCCATAGATTCTAAGCTCCATGTTGCGCAAAATCAACTTTTAAACCTTAAAAAGATGTTAGAATCCAACAATCCAAAATTTAAAAACAAAAGTGGCTTTGCGCAGATATCTAAAGATAACAAAGTAATTGCGCTCTCATCGCTTGAGGTCGGTGATACCTTTGAAGCACAAGATGATACTTTGAGTGTTTATGCGAAAGTTTTGAAAAAAAGTCATATCTAAGGAGTATATATGGGATATCCAAGTTTTTTTGATGAAGTGGTAACGATCAAGGTGCAAGACCCGCTTTCTGATCTACTGGGTGCATTTGATAATGGTGAGTATGAGTTTACTTATCTTGAAGTTGTAAAATCGGCAGGGCACAGTTGTCCGACGGTTGCAGGTGCATATCTGATAACACACGCGGCACTTGAAGCTCTTTACAAGGGTGAAAGAGCGGTTCGCGGTAATATTAAAGTAGCATTTAAAGAGTCTATAGAGGATGGTGTAGCAGGTGTCATTGGTAATGTTGTTTCCCAAATCACGGGTGCTACCGACAAAAGCGGGTTTAAAGGTTTGGCAGGCAGATTTGCAAGGCATTCTCTTATGGATTTTAATGCCGATATAAGTTCCTCTGCAAGATTTACACGTATCGATACAAACGAGAGTGTGGACGTTGTTTACAACCCTTCACAAATTGCGCCAAATCCGGATATGCAGCCTCTCATGCAAAAGATGATGCAAGGCATCGCAACTGATAATGAGCTTCAGGAGTTTGGGGCTTTATGGCAAGACAGAGTAAAACGAATCTTTGAAAACAAAGAGGATGTTATAGAAGTTCTTTAACTCTCTTTATAAGCAAAGAGTTTTTACTCTTTGGTTATTTTACTAAAACATGACCTACAAATTTGCTCATGTTATCCATGATCTCTGAGCCCTTTCTAAAACTCATACCACACGCTTCATAAGCAAAGAAAACTCCCGCTTGGTACTTGTTGGCGTGAATATCTTTGGAAAACTCCACATATTCTTGATAGATCTTTTTGTAGTTATCGTAGGGACCTTCTGTGCTTTCACATACAGTACCATCTGCATCGATGATCTTGGTATTGGCACCTTCTCTTCCAAAAACAGTTTTCTCCACCTGTTTGATACCCTCTAGCGGTTCAAAAGAGGTTTTGAGCAGGTATGGAGACTCCGGAAAAAGATCAGAAAGTATTTTCATCATCCCTTTAGACTGAAAAAGGAGCGTATAAGCAGGATTTAAAATGATCGCTTTTTGATTTTTCATGATATTTGTCAGGGTTGTGGCAAGTTCGGGTTCATCATGAGCTATATCTTCCCAAGGGTAGAGTTTGAACCAGTATTCATAAGCATTTTCATGGGCATCATAGATACCATCTTCATCAAAATGGACATTTTGCAGATACTCAAAACCTGTTATAAATCCTGCATCAGTTGCCATCTGTTGGAGTAATCTTGTAGTCGCTTCCTCTTCATCATTGCCGTCTATTGATGAAAAAAGTATCTTCCAACCGTCATAATGTTCTTCAAAAAGTTCAGTATCATCAAAAAGGGTTACAAGCCTTTTAAAGTTTTCTACGATGGCATCATATACATTGTTGAACTGCTCTTCATCATCCATACCGTTATGTTTGAGAAGTGCCCATTGTAAAAGTGCAGTTTCAAAAAGACCCGTAGGGGTGTCTGCATTGAACTCTATAAGTTTTATCTGCTCTCCGTTTAGTCCGCCTGCAAAATCAAAACGACCGTAAATATGCCAATGCACATCATTTTCCCAGCTTTTTTTGATACTATCAACAAGGTTGAAAGGGATGCCAAGTTCAAAAAACAGATCGTTGGCTATGACAAACTCTGCAGCTTCTACATACATATCATAGATCTCGTTTGCTGCAGTATAAAAAGCTTCTGCTTCTTGAGGAAGTACCTCTACAAGTTCATCACTTACATATTTGCTTCCATCTTCATCAGTGTGCCAGGTGAAACCAAGCTCCTCTAAGGCGGTATCATCCAGGGGGTTGAGTTTTTGTAGTGTAACCATCTTAGCTTCCAAAACTTCTACTGCCAGAAGATGAACTTCTGCTTGAGCTTCCAAAGAAGCTTTTTCGTGTGGAGCTTTTAGAAGCGGAACTTCTAGAAGCTGCAGAACGGCTGTATGCACTTTTGTTGACACTGCTTGAGCGTTTTGAGAAGTTTTTATTGTTCATAAGCGCATTTCCTATCATATTGCCAAGAAGACTTCCGGCAGCTACGGCGAGTATAGTTCCCGCAAGACCCATACCGGCACTGCTTTCACCGCTTGCGATGGTCTCAGAAGTACCATCTTGAACTTTTTGATATTCCTGCTCTGCAAGCGCTTTCATCTCTGCTTCACTCATAAAGCGTTCTGAAATATTGCCATACTCATCTCTTTCACGGATGATGGCGCGTGAAGGTCCCTCTGTCGGCATCTCTTCGACAACTATATATTTACCGTTTGCTTGCTGCTCAATCACTAAAAATTTGTTTTGTGCCTGTTGTTGCTCTTGAGGTGCTTCACATCCACTAAGAACACCCATCATAAGTACTCCTGCACTTCCAAGTGCAACGCCGCCGGCTATTGAAGATATGTGTTTCACTGTTTCAAATCCTTTTTGTTTAAAGTTATAATTTTGTCCAGATCATAGTCATAAAATGTGATGAAATCTCTACCGTCATAATAGATATCACCCCTGTAACTGTACTTGTGATCTTGTAAGGTAACATCTTTTTTCATAAGTAACATGGCTCCAACACTTTTGCCCACAGGGGGGATAAGTGTTAAAGAGCTTATGAAAAAGAGTACCCCGAGTACGATGGCACTGAGTTTATTGTTATCTACATAAATAGTGATATAACCCAAAAACAATGTTGAGAGTGCATAGGCAATGATGCTTTGATGATCGGCAAAGAGAATGTTGTAATACACATCAATCTCATAAAAATCAATATAGTTTAGCTTGATTCCCAAAAAAACAAAAAAGTCGAGTATAAATGTGAAAAATATTCCACTTAGAAACGCAAGTACAACTTTACTCATCGTAACTTTCTCCTTTTTGTTTGTGTGAGTTTTACAAGAGATGAGGAACTATGCTCATGCAACCCATATTTGTTCTCTATAATTATATCAGCTTTTTTCTCACAAAAGTCCCTCTCAAAGTTTTTTCCCGATTCGTTGGCAGAAGTGGAGTAGTGCCATTTTAGATCTCTGAGTATTTGTGAATGAAGTTGAGGCTTAGCTATACGAAACGCTCTGTTTTTCACTATAAAGGTTGTTTTTTTAGAGCGGCGTATGATATTTTTAAATTTGTTCGGTACTCTGTTGTTTGCGTTGAGAAGATCGTAAAAACTGGCATAAACCTTCAAAAAAGGTTTTGAGTTTTTACGCGATTTTATCTCATAGAGTTTTTTTTCATCTTGAGATAAAAAGCCGACAGTGGTGTCGGTTTGGGTTAGGATAACCTCAGACATCTCAAGCTAGAAAATCTTGCAGTGCTTTTGCCTGAGACCATGAGTCATCATCCATCTCATCAAGCGCCAAGATGAGAGCTCTCGCTGCACTGAGTGTTGTAAAGTAAGGGATGTTCTTTTTAAGAACGACCTGACGGATAACAACGGCATCTTTTTTAGAAGTGTTGTTATCAGAAGTGTTGATGGCCATTTGGATCTCATCATTTTTCATGCTGTCGTCTATATTTGGACGGCCTTCTGAAATTTTTAGAACCACTTCACAAGGTACACCTGCTTCTGCGATGGTTTTTTGCGTTCCTTTTGTTGCGACAAGTTTGAAACCGTGTCTGTGCAACCCTTTGGCTATCTCCACCGCATGTACTTTATCCATATCTATAAAAGAGAGAAAACATGTTCCAGAAGTTGGAATTTTGTTGCCGGCACTGAGTTGTGATTTTGCAAAACTGATACCAAAGTTGGAGCTGATACCCATAACTTCACCGGTAGATTTCATCTCCGGACTCAGAACAAGGTCTGCTCCATAAAGTTTATGGAAAGGAAAAACTGCCTCTTTAACCGAGATATGACCTTTGAGAAGCGGTTTTAAAAGGGAGTTCTCTTCAGTAACTATTTTGTAGTGGTCATAGTACTCGAGTGAACTTCTGAGTGTTTCACCGACCATTACACGTGTTGCTACCTTTGCAAGAGGGATACCGGTCGCTTTACTCACAAACGGAACAGTACGAGAAGCACGAGGGTTTACTTCGATAAGATAGATCTCATCTTGATAGATCGCATACTGAACATTCATAAGACCACGCACACCAAGACCGAGTGCGATCACTTTTGTTTGTTGTTCCACTTTTTCGATCATCTCTTGGCTAAGGTTTACCGGTGGAAGTGAACACGCAGAGTCACCGGAGTGGATACCTGCCTCTTCGATGTGTTGCATAACCGAGCCTATATAAACATCTTCTCCATCACTGATACAGTCAACATCGAGTTCGATCGCCTGATCCAAGAACTTGTCGATAAGAACCGGTGCTTCATTTGAAACTGAGATAGCAAGATCCATATACTGACGAAGCTCATCTTCTGAATACACTATACGCATACCACGCCCGCCAAGAACAAAAGATGGACGAACAAGCACAGGATAGCCCAATTTTTCAGCGATCACATAAGACTCCTCTTTTGTGCGAGCCAGACCGTTTGCCGGTTGCTTGAGACCGTGTTTGTTGACAAAATCGGAGAACTGCTCTCTGTCTTCTGCAAGGTCGATCACAGCAGAAGGGGTTCCTGCGATGTTTGCACCGATCTCGGTAAGTGCATTTGCCAGTTTCAGTGGAGTTTGCCCTCCAAAGTGTACAATGATCCCATCGGGTTGTTCATTTTCGATCACTTCACGAACATGCTCAAGATCGATCGGCTCAAAATAAAGCACATCAGAGGTGTCATAGTCGGTTGAAACAGTCTCAGGGTTACAGTTGTACATAATACATTCGATACCCATCTCTTTAAGCGCAAAAGCAGCATGAACACAACAGTAGTCAAACTCAATACCTTGACCAATTCTGTTTGGTCCACCACCAAGGATAAGCACTTTTTTCTTATCACTTACGCGGTTTGTGACATTTGGAAGTTGCGTGATGTTGGTCGTTGAGTAGAGGTATGGAGTGAGCGCTTCAAACTCAGCCGCACAGGTATCCACTTCATTATATTCAAGCGAAATGCCCATACTTTTTCTCGCTTTGTAAACATCCTCTTCACTGACACTTTCGTGAGAGTTTTTGGCTATAAGCTGAGCAATTCTTTTGTCGGAGAAACCATCTACTTTCACACTTCTCATAAACGCTGCATCAAAAAGAATTTTATCTGTGATATTTTTTTCGGTTTCCAAGATCTCTTCGAGCTGGTACAGGAACCACGGGTCAACTTTACAGGTATCAAACATATCCTCTACACTCATGCCGCGGCGAAAACCTTCAGCTATATAGAGAATTCTGTCTGCATTTGGACGATGGATCTCATGTCTTATAAACTCATCATCACCCTCAATATCATCAAATCCGCAAAGACCGGTTTCAAGTGAGCATAACGCTTTTTGAACAGACTCTTTAAAAGTACGCCCAATCGCCATAACCTCACCAACCGATTTCATGGAAGTACTGAGAGTGTTCTCAGCTTCTGGGAACTTCTCAAATGTAAAACGAGGTATTTTTGTTACCACATAGTCGATCACCGGTTCAAAAGAGGCAGGTGTTCCCGTGATGTCATTTGTGATCTCATCGAGTGTAAAACCTACTGCCAAGAGTGTTGCGACCTTTGCTATTGGGTAACCGGTTGCTTTAGAAGCAAGAGCTGATGAGCGGCTAACGCGAGGATTCATCTCTATAACGATCATACGACCGGTTTTTGGATCAATTGAGAACTGTACATTTGATCCACCGGTATCAACACCGATCTCACGCAAAATGGCAAAAGACGCATCACGCATTCTTTGGTACTCTTTATCTGTAAGTGTAAGTGCAGGTGCCACTGTGATGGAGTCACCGGTATGTACACCCATAGGGTCAAAATTTTCAATAGAACATACGATGATACAGTTATCCGAAGAATCACGAATAACTTCCATCTCATACTCTTTCCAACCTAAAAGTGACTCCTCGATAAGGATCTCGGTAACCGGAGACTCATCAAGACCGCGCGCAGCCAGAGATTTGAACTCATCCATGTTATATGCGACACCGCTACCGCCGCCGGCAAGTGTAAATGATGCACGGATAATAATAGGAAAACCTATCTTGTTTGCGGCTTCAAGGGCATCATCCATGTTGTATGCATACATGGAAAACGGTAGATCCATACCGATTTTTATCATCGCCTCTTTAAAAGCACTTCTGTCTTCACCTTTGTGGATAGCTTCAGGGGAAGCACCTAAAAACTCCACCCCCTTCAACATACCTTTTTCATACATGCTTGTAGCAACATTGAGTGCAGTTTGTCCACCCATAGTCGGAAGCACTGCATCGACATTTTCCTGCTCGATGATTTTGGCAATGATATCTTCTTTGATCGGTTCTATATAAGTTCTATCGGCAAATTCCGGATCGGTCATGATGGTCGCAGGATTTGAGTTGATAAGAATAACACGGTACCCAAGCTCTTTAAGTGTCTTTACTGCTTGAGTTCCGGAATAATCAAACTCACAAGCCTGCCCGATGATTATCGGACCTGAACCTATAAGTAAAATAGTGTGAATATCGGTGCGTTTTGGCATTTTTAACCTTTTAAAAGTATGTACAAAAAAATTTGTTTATTATAGACAAAAGGCACTTAAAATTTGATGAGTTTTTACTCTAAGTTTTAATACTCCAAAGTATAGATGAGGGAGAGGAGTCCTGAGTATATGAAATTGTCCTCTACTATGGGACTGTTGCTTACTTGGTTAGAGAGGAGATCTGCTCTGAGATTGATCAGTGTAGAAAGCTTTTTTGTTAAGGGGTAGCTTATGTAGGTTTGCACTGCAAAAGTAACACCGCTCTCTGGTTTGTAGGCTCTTCTGGTGAGTGTACTTTCACTCTCTCTTACACCGTAGTAGTAGTTCGTATATTGGGATGACTGGTAGATCGCCAACACACTTGGATAGAAGGTAAGCTCAGCTATACTAAACTCATCACCAAGCTCTGCTTTGAGTATCCACGCATCTGTTGCGTTTAAAAGGTCATTTAACGCCATCACCTCGAAGTAGGTGGTGTCTGCCTGCACACTGAGTGCCAAGCCCCCTTCCCACGTATTTTTTCTTTTTTGCATCCCTGTAAGTGCTTGAGAATCACTTGCTTCATAGCCATAGGGTCTGGGTTGCGCCGTCACAGAGAGACCCCATGAAAAGTTATCGCTTTTTTTTCCTAAAAAGTAAGCACCGACTCGAGTCCAGCGTACATAGAGTATGCCGTTGTCATAAAAAACCACAGGGGAGGGGATCAGCAGGGTATCTACCCCCTTGTAGGGTTGTGTTTGAAAGTAAGGGCCTGCTCCAAGGGTGATCTTTTGTGCAAATACACAAGAGAGCAACACTAAAAGGAAAAAAACTACTCTCATCGTGTAGCCTTGATCATGTGAAAAAAGCTTGGATCATTTTCCTGATAGTAGGGTTCTACAATGGCATTTTGATAGCCTTGCGACTTTGTAACAGAGAGAACACGACCAACTTTGAGCCCCTTAAAAAAGACCTTGTCAAGTCCGGAAGTGATCACTTCATCTCCGGGCTGTATGTTAAACCAAGAGGGGATAAACTTCACCACAAGATTTTGAGAATTGTTTCCATGTACTATCCCCGGAGCCAACTGCTTGCCTACATAAACCGCATATGCACTTTTGATGTCTTTGTTTAAAAGAGCTAAGGGTTTTCCCTCTTGAGGGATAACAATACCTGCTACAAGCTCCTTGTAGGTCAAGCCATAGATCTTAGAGTCATTGTAGTCTTTAACCTCCAGCCACAGTCTGTTAAAGTCACCGAATTTTGCGTAGGAGATACTTCTGACAAGTTCTACTTTCGGACTTGTTTTGAGTGTAGAGTTGTTCTCCTTGTAAAGATCTCTGAGCTCTGCAGCCATCTGTAACATAACGAGATGGTTTTTCTCATATTTTTGAAGTTTTTTTTCAAGTTCTTCAATATGTCGTGCCTGAAATGTATGTTGATAGATAGCATCTTCAAAAAATTGTACGCTATCATGATAGGTGGATTTCACGGCATTGAGAGAGGTGATGACAGGCGCCTGAATGGCGTTTGTATAGTAAAAAGCACCCACAAAGAGTGCTATAAAGATGAGAAAAAAGCTAAGAAGCTCTTTATTCATTTTCGAAAAGTTCTTGGAGTAGGTCTATCTCTTCAAGGGCACGACCTGTACCGCGAGCAACTGCCAAAAGTGGTTCATCAGCTACAAAAACAGGAATTTTCACAAGGTCAGACAAGTATTTGTCAAGTTGGCGGATAAGTGCTCCCCCACCCGTTAAGATAATACCGTGATTTACGATATCGCCTGCAAGATCC
Source organism: Sulfurimonas sp. (assembly GCA_026996295.1). Taxonomy (GTDB): domain Bacteria; phylum Campylobacterota; class Campylobacteria; order Campylobacterales; family Sulfurimonadaceae; genus Sulfurimonas. The sequence goes on along the minus strand of JALWLL010000051.1, from coordinate 4,387 downwards.
GGCGGCATCTTCTCAAGTACGTCACGAAGTGCTTCTGCGATCTCTTTGAGTGGTTCTTTCATCGCTTCTCGTGCATCTTCAGAAGTGAGTTCGACGGAGCTGAGTAAACCCTCCACCTGATCACGTCCGTTGATCACCATTGTAAGTTCTTCACTGAGTGGCACGGCAGTACCGATGTTGATCTTTATCTCTTCGGCAGTTCTCTCACCAATGAGAAGGTTGTACTTTCGTTTCACATAATCAACGATTCCCTTATCGAGTTTGTCCCCTGCTGTACGGATAGACTTGGAGAGAACAAGACCACCCAAAGAAACAACACCGATCTCTGTTGTACCGCCACCGATATCAACTACGAGGTTTCCCTGTGGTTCACGGATATCTATCCCCGCACCGATAGCTGCTGCCATAGGCTCTTCTATGAGAAATACTTCACGTGCACCGGCGCTCATAGCTGATTCACGAACCGCTTTACGCTCCACCTGAGTAAGCCCGTAAGGCACACAAATAATAATACGAGGGCTTATAAGAGTACTTCTTCCATGTGCTTTTTCGATGAACTTGCGTATCATTTTTTCAGTCATATCAAAGTCAGCGATAACGCCATCACGCATAGGACGGATCGCTTTGATGTTTCCGGGAGTTTTTCCGACCATCTCTTTTGCTTCATGACCAACGGCAAGCACTCTTTGTTGTCCGTACCTTTCAGTTTTAACCGCAACAACAGAAGGCTCATTGATGATGATACCTCTGCCTTTTGCAATAACAATGGTATTTGCCGTTCCAAGATCTATGGAGAGATCACTTGAAAAAAGTCCAACTAGTTTACTAAATATCATTCAGACCGCCTTATGCTGTTTTTTGCGTCGATTTTTTGATGTACACAGGAGTGTCACCGTTTTCAATCACATCTTTTGTTATAAGTACCTCATAACCACTGTACTCCGGAAGTTCATACATGATATCGATCATGTTCTCTTCCAAAATCGCACGTAGCCCACGGGCACCTGTTTTTCTTTTGATCGCTTTTTGTGCGATTGCACGAAGAGCATCCTCTTCAAAGTTAAGCTCCACTTCATCGATAGAGAAAAGTTTTTTGTACTGTTTGATAAGTGAGTTCTTTGGTTCTGTTAGGATGCGAACCATATCATCTTCTGTGATCTCGTTGAGAGAGGCTATGATCGGGAGACGACCGACAAGCTCAGGGATGAGACCATAGTTTACAAGATCATCAGGTTCTACCATGTCATAGGTTGCTTCTTGCTCAGTTTTTGTTTTTTTCTCGTGACCAAAGCCAAGAACATTCTCACCCTGTTTTTTCTTGAGAATATCTTTAAGACCGTCAAAAGCACCACCACAGATAAAAAGTATATTTGTCGTGTTTATGGAAGTAAACTCCTGATTTGGATGTTTTCTTCCACCTTTTGGTGGAATGTTGACTACAGAGCCTTCGATGATTTTTAGAAGTGCCTGCTGTACACCTTCACCCGAAACATCACGAGTGATAGAGCGGTTCTCGCTCATACGTGAAATCTTATCGATCTCATCGATGAAGACGATTCCCTGTTCTGCACGTGAGACATCACCGTCTGCTGCTTGAAGCAGTTTTGTCAAAATATTTTCAACATCTTCACCCACATAGCCGGCTTCTGTAAGGCTTGTCGCATCAGCGATGGCGATAGGCACGTTTAAAACTCTCGCGATTGTTTGTGCCATAAGTGTTTTACCGCTCCCTGTAGGTCCGATGAGTAAAACGTTTGATTTTGCTATTTCGGTATCATCATCTTCAACATGGTGGGTTTTGAAGATTCTCTTATAGTGGTTATAAACGGCAACACTTACAAGTTTACGTGCACGCTCCTGCCCAATGATATAATCACCAAGAAATTCATTTAACTCTTTAGGTATCATGAGTTTTGTAACAGCGTTTACAAGCTCACTGTTTTGTTCTGAATCACCCTCTTTTTCATCACCAAACATGATCTTGTATGCTGAAACAACACAGTTTTTACAGATGTAAACACCGTTTCCTGCTATGAGTGGATTTTCATCGCTCTCGCTTGCGTCACAAAAACTACAATGTCTATGTATCATATATTTTTCCTCTCATATGGTATGCCTCTTTTTGTTTTGAGTATAAAGTTACACATGTTATGAACATGGTGGTTATGGGTGTTTTCAACCAGTTCTGCAGCAACATCTTTGAGCGGCTTTCCTGACTCGAAAAGTTCTCTGTATGCAGATTTGAGCTCATCGATCTCATCTCTTTTAAGGTGGCGTCTGAGACCTGTAAGATTGAGTCCTCTGAGCGTTGCACGATTCCCCTCTGCCATACAAAACGGCGGAACATCCTGTGCGAGCGCACTTGCCCCTGCAACCATCGCAAAATCGCCGACATGAACAAACTGATGTATAGGTGTCATCCCTCCGATCACGGCATAATCACCCACTTCAACATGTCCGGCCAAAGTTGCGGCATTTGCCAAGATGCAGTGGTTGCCGATGATCACATCGTGACCAAGGTGTACATAACCCATAAAAAGGTTATGGTTGCCAATGATGGTTTTACCACCGCCGCCTTTTGTCCCGGGGTTAAAGAGTGTGAACTCTCTGATCTTGTTGTAGTCCCCAATGATCAGCTCCACCTCTTCACCCGCAAACTTAAGGTCTTGCGGGATAGAACCGATGACAGCGTGAGAAAAAATATGGTTATGTTTTCCAATGCTTGTCTTTCCATAGACACAAGAGCTTTGCTCTATTTTCGTGCCATTACCGATAGTGGCTTGTGAAGATATGAAACAGTAAGGTCCTATCTCGACATCTTCACCGATCACTGCACCATCTTCAATAATGGCTAGTGGAGAAATTTTGCTCAAAACTGTCCTTTTACTTATCAACTATCATAGCTTTTAGTTCTGCTTGAGAAACCAAAGTGTCATCAACATAGGCTTTACCGTCAAGCATCCAGATACTGCCTTTTTGCTTGATAACGCTGATGCGATACTCCAAGCGATCACCCGGTTTTACCGGTGCGCGAAATTTTGCTTTGTCGATGCTCATAAAGTAAACGACTTTGTTTGCCGCTTCCTCTTCTGTCATCTCATCCATGCTTTTAAATGCCAAGATCCCACCGGCTTGCGCCATACCTTCTAGTATCATAACACCGGGGTAGATAGGATGACCTGGAAAGTGCCCTTGAAATACGTTATCACCGATACTTACGTTTTTGTAACCGACAAGAGATTCGTTTTTCACAACATCTGTCACACGGTCTAAAAGTAAAAAAGGGTAACGGTGAGGTATAATTTTTTGTATTTCCATAACATCCATAATCATGAGTAAAAGCCTTTATAAAAATTTTGGCTATTTTACCCAAATAATTATTAGATTATGATTAGTTTTTCTCTTGTGGCTTCGTAAGTTTTTGCCTCTAGCTCAAGAGTGATTTTCTTTTCACTCAGCTTATCGAGTACGATAACGGGGCTTAGATCATAGCTTCCAAGAGCAAGCTTGCTTCTGATTTGCAGTTCTGCATCAAACGCGGGAGGATTGAAAATAAGCTCTTTTACCTCTTTATAGTGCGTATTTGCAAGTTTGTTAAAATCTTCAAGCAGCATAAACTTTACCTCTTCGCGGTTTAAGTAGGCTATGTTGTTATGTGTAAAGTCGATCTTGCCTTGTGCTTTTTTTCTTGGAAGGGTGGAGTAAGCCAGCGCGTACGCGGGTACACTCTCTTTTTTGCCGAGAGTGAGCTTGCAGGAGAATTGGCGGTAGTTTAAAAACTTCTCTTTTATGATCTTGTAGTTTTGCCCTTTTTCCTCAAGCTCCATACGCCGCTCGTACATGGTGAGTCGCTCCTCTATGGAAGCGGGTTGTATCTGCCCCGATATGGGGGAGAACATCTCATCCATGAGGCGGTTTTGCTGCTCTCTTTGCATAGTAAGCCCAAATATACACCCGCAATAGTCCTGACGGTAGAGCTGCTCCTCTTTGGTGACGCGGCTTTGATCTTGGGTTCCCCCCTTGCTTCTGTAATCCAGCGCGATAAACTCCACACCGTGCTTGGCGTGAAAGTCATCACCTACACGTTTGAGTTGCTCTTGAGACTTGAGGGGGCTGACAAGAAGGGTGGTGGTGATTTTGCTTTGTTTGAGTTCAAGTGCTTTGTACGCGCTTGTTAAAAAGCGCTTGTCAAAACAGACTTCACAACGCGCACCTTTTTCCGGCTCACGCTCAAGCCCCCTGACCGCTTCAAGCCAAGACTCATAGTCATACTCCCCTTCGATAAGTTCTATGCCGAGTTTTTTACAACTGCGTTTAACATCTAAAAGACGAAGCTGATACTCCGAGTAGGGGTGGATGTTTGGGTCGTAAAAAAAACCGATAAGCT
>JALWLL010000050.1 GCA_026996295.1 Sulfurimonas sp. | reverse complement strand
CTTTTGCCTGCCGGTGAAATATACACCTCATTGGAGCGTGGAGTTATCGATGCAACAGAGTGGGTGGGACCTGCACTTGATATTAAAATGGGGTTTTACAAAGTAGCTCCGTACTATTATTCGGGCTGGCATGAACCGGGTTCTATTTTGGAGCTTACTTTTAACAAGTATTCGTGGAGCAAACTTGCTTTTGAGCATCAGTCAATTATAGAAGTAGCCTCAAGTGAGATGAATGCCAATATGACCTACGAGTTTCATGCTCAAAATATTGTGGCACTTCAGAAGTTAAAGGAGTTGGATGTTACACTGCTGCAATTTCCCAAAGATGTTACCAATGCAGGAAAAAAAGCTCTCAAAGAGGTTATAGAAGAACTTAGTGCAAAGAACAAAGACTTTGAGCATGTGTACAGTTCTATAAAAAAACATTTACAACTCTCAAAAGAGTGGAGTGACACAAGTTTACGCTACTTCTTGAACGTGAGATAAGTATTAATCAAAACCAAGTATAATTCCAGACAAAATCAACCATAAAGAATATACTTGAAAAAACTACTTTTTCTTTCATTACTTTTTCAAACACTGCTATATGCTTCTTTTAGCGGTGTTATACTAGATAAAAACACCTCCAAACCTATTGTTCAAGCAATTATCAGTGATTCCAAGCACAGTATAAAAACAGATGAGAACGGCAGTTTCTCCATACAAAGTGGTGAAGAGCTTTTTCATGTAAAAGCATATGGCTACAGACCTTTTAGCTTCTCAAAAGATTCCAATACAACAACATTTAAACTTGAGAGTTTTCATGTAAAAGCACTCTATCTCTCTTTTTGGGGTGCCAACATAAACTCTAAAACCATAAAAAGAATTTTACATATCATAGACAATACAGATATCAATACTGTTGTGGTAGATGTGAAAAATGAATATGGTTCAACATCGTACAAAACTTCGTTTAAACAGGCGAACAGTTATGGCGCATGGCATAAACGCACTATTAAAAATATTGAGAAGTTTATGGAGTTAATGAAGTCAAAAAACATCTATACCATCGCTCGCGTAGTTGTTTTTAAAGATGAACTGCAAGCATCCAATAATCCCCAATATGCGATAAAGAAAAAAAATGGTGAGATATGGAGAAACCATGACAATATGGCATGGGTTGACCCTTTTGATACAAGAGCACACAAATACACAATCGCAATAGCAGAAGATGCGGCAAGGGTTGGTTTTGATGAGATCAATTTTGACTATATACGTTTTCCGGCTAAAAAAGGACTCGTTTTTTCTCAAGAGAATACACAAGAGAACAGAATCAAAGCTATTGGTGAGTTTTTAGAATATGCTAAAAAGAAACTGAGAAAATATGGAGTATTTATCTCTGTAGATACCTATGGTAATATTTGCTGGAGCAAAGACGATAACAATATCGGTCAAACCATAGTATCACTTGCAAAACATGCAGACTATCTTGCTCCTATGTTATACCCTTCCGGATTTGCCAAAGGTTCTTTTTATTTTCAATACCCCTCTGAGCATCCTTATGAAGTGATATTCAGAAGTATAAAAAATACAAAAGATAGAATACAAACAATAAGAATAAGACCATGGCTGCAGTATTTTAAAGATTATGCACATAAAAAAAGATACTATAAAAAGTTTGAAGTAAACGAGCAGATACGAGCAGCTCAAGATGTCAATACAAGTGGTTGGATGCTCTGGTCGCCATCGAGCAAATACCATATTGAGTATTTTCAGGACTAAAAAAGTATATTGACCTTTTTAAGCTCACTTCTGAGTTGCTTGGCATTTGGAAGATATTTTTGTACATAATCATGAAACTTTTTTGAGTGGTTCATATGACGTAAATGTGCCAGTTCATGAACAATCACATACTCAATAAGTTCTTTTTTTATCTTCATAAGCTGTGTATTAAGCGTGATAGTGCCTTGTGAACTGCAGCTTCCCCACCTGCTTTTCATCTTTCTAAATTTGAGTTGGCTGTAGCTTAAGTTCATTAGCGAAGCATGGTGTTTTAGGCGCTGAGTTAAGTATTCTTGTGCATAGTCTTTATAAAAACTATCATAACATTTCAAAATATTTTTTTCATCATTCACTCTTAATCTTTGAAGCGCTTCTTTTAGTGTATATGCTTCATAGTGATCTATACTGTAAAGTTCACCAAAGAGAAGAAGCTCATCTTCGAGTTTTATTTTTTTTGGAAGATTGGCATAAATTTTTTCAACGCTTTTTCGTATCCATCGCTCTTTTTGTGTGAGAAGTTCATGCAGGTGGTACCCAGAGATACAGGGTGTTTTTAGCACTATCTTTGCATCTGCCAAACCTTTTACAAAGAAAGGCTTAACTGTAATATAGCTGTTTTTAAGACCTTTTTTTGCAATATGCTCTATCTTCAGGTCTTTAAATATAATCTCATTCATACTCTATAGGGTCATCTACCTGCGCTATTGTAAAGCCATTAAGTCTCAGTCTGCAACTATCACAAACACCACATGCCTTAGACTCGTTTTTATAGCAACTCCACGTATGATGCAGGGGAACATCAAGCTCAAGTGACTTCTGAACTATTTCAGATTTTTTCAGATGCACAAGTGGCATTTTTATCTCTATGTGTGTTTCATCTTTAGTACCGAGGTTTATGCTCTCTTGCATACTCTTTATATATGTTTCTCTGCAATCAGGGTATCCACTGCTGTCCTCTTCAACTACACCTATGGTTATCACCTGAGCGCCCTCTTTTTCTGCTATTGCAGCAGCCATACTTAAAAATATACCATTTCTAAAAGGTACATAGGTTACAGGTACGCCCTCTTCTACGCCACCCGTTGGTACACTTATGCTTTTATCGGTCAATGCTGAAGCACCCAGATGTTTAAAAAAATCAAGATCAAGTACATACTTGTTTGACACATCAAGATCATGAGCTATTTTATGAAAACACTCCAACTCTTTTGTTTGTGTTCTCTGCTCGTAGTTAAAATGGACACCAACTATCTCAAACCCTTGTTGTTTCATCATATAGGCGGCAAGCGTTGAGTCCATACCGCCACTCATAACGCATACTGCTTTTTTTATTTTTTTCATTGTATTCATGGGAGTATTTTAGCATATATTCTAATAAATTTTTTTAATCTCTCTTAAAACAAATTCCTCCTATAATGTGACAATAATATAATAAGAAGGAGCTCTTATGTCTGTCTCATCTGCAACAAACAGCGCTACGGCAAGCATTGATGCTATGAAAAAAGCAACACAAGTACAAGAACAATCTGTTTTAAAACTCTTAGAAGGCGCCCAAGAGCAAACAAAAAACATGAATACTGCTCAAAAAACAGGTATGGGGAAAAGTTTAGACCTTATGAGTTAAACGGAGTCAATTCTCCATAATGTAGTCGTTTACACATACTTTTTGTATGTGTATTTACAAAGTATAAGCCTCATTCGATATAATCCCACTTATGATTGAACTAGATAACAGAACACCTCTAAGTATAGATACAACACTTCTTGAATCTATCGCTATGAAGATGACAGACAAAGAGATAGAACTCATTATAACATCCAACAAAGAGATACAAGAGATAAACAAAGAGCATAGAGGTATTGACAAAGATACCGATGTTTTGAGTTTTCCCTACGAAGCGATACCTATGGGTCCTCTTGGAAGCATAGTGATCTCAGCTGAGCATATACAAGAGCGTGCTCAAGAGTTTGGACATGATACTTCTGAAGAACTTGCGCTTCTTTTTATTCATGGTTTACTGCACCTTCTTGGATACGATCACGAAATAGACAAGGGTGAGATGCGAGAAAAAGAGGCACAACTCATACAACAGTTTCGTTTACCTCAAAGCTTAATAATACGAACACAAGGATAACAATGGATTTTTTAATTTTCTTTGCTGCTATGGCAGCTTTGATTTATGGAGCTGATTTTATTATCAAAGAGTCTGAAAGAATAGCTCTGCATTTTGATATTTCACACTTTGTTATCGGTGCTACACTTGTGGCTTTTGGTACAAGTTTGCCTGAAATGGCGGCATCTATGATGGCGTCCGCCCAAGGTAAAAGTGATATGGCAGTTGCCAATGTTGTGGGAAGTGTTATCTTTAACATAACCCTTGTTCTTGGTGTTGTTTTTGTCATGGCTAAAAAAATGAACCCAGAGAGAAACCTTTTTGCGCTTGACAGTGCCTGGGTTGTTATACCGGTTGTTATCTTTTTTATTATGGTGCAAGATGGGGAGATAGGAAGGTTTGACGGGATTTTATATCTGCTTCTTATGGTTTCTTATATCGTGTTCCTCTTTAGCTCTTCCAAAGAAGATCTTGAAGGTGAGATAGATGAAGATCTTGCCAAAGAAAAGTTTAACTGGGGAAAAAGTATTATTCTTTTAGCCATAGGATTTACTTTTACTATAGGTGGAGCAAACTTTGTTATTGAGAGCGGTACAAGTATAGCAAGAGACTTTGGTATCAGTGAGTGGATCATCGGTATTTTTCTTATCTCTTTAGGAACATCTCTTCCAGAACTTGTAGTATCTCTGGTGGCAGTAAAAAAAGGCAATGCAGAGATGAGCATAGGAAATATCATAGGCTCAAACGTTGCCAACTTTTCCATGGTTCTTGGTGGTGCTTCACTTCTCAACCCACTGACCATAGACCTTGTAGCTACAAAATTTGACATGATGATCATGGTTGCAGCATCACTGGCACTCTTGTTTATACTTGCCAACAAACTCTACAACAAAGCGGGAGCTATCTTTTTACTCATCATTCTTGCTTTATTTATACAAAACTCTTTACTCACTGTTTAGTGCACTATTTTTTAATATACCCAAGCTCTAAAAGCTTGTTGTATATTCCTGAAACGATTTTGCCTGCTGCAGCACCACCATGTCCACCATGCTCCACCATCACCAAAACAATATACTGTGGGTTCTTGTAGGGACCATATGTTGTAAACCAGGCGTGTGAGCGAGTATAGTACTCCATCTCATGCTCAAGCTCTCTATCTTTTATATCCTGCAATATCCCGACAACCTGCGCGGTTCCTGTTTTTCCGGCTATTTTTACCTTAGTGTTTAGGTAGTGTGTAGCGGTTCCTTTTGGATTGTTACATACATCATACATCGCTTTTTGAATCAGCGGCAGTTTTTTAAGCTCTTTTTTTGTCAAAACATCTTGAAAAACAGGTGTATAAGCTTTATCACCTACCATTTTTGCCAAGTGTGGTGTAGGGAGTTTTCCTGTTGCCATAAGAGCGGTAAATTGTGCTATCTGTATAGGTGTTGTTAAGAAATCCCCCTGACCTATAGATGTGTTAACCGTCTCCCCCCTGTACCATGGTTGGTTGTATTTTTTCATTTTCCATTCACGTGATGGTACGGTACCTATAAATTCATTTGGCAGGTCGATCCCTGTTTTTTTCCCAAGCCCATATCTTTTGAGTCCATCGCTCATTTTTTTAATACCTACTTTTAAACTTCCTTTATAGAAGTAATCATCACAACTCTCACGTATCGCTTTGCGTATTCCTGTTTTTCCGTGACCATGCTTTTTCCAGCAACGAAACACACGTTTTCCAAGTGGCATAACAGCGCTGCAGTTTACACTCCAATAGGGTGATATATCTGTAGTGATGTAGATAAGCCCAAGACCTGTCTTGATGGTTGATCCCGGTGGATAAAGCCCGTGAACAAGTTTGTTTGTAAATGGTTTATCGAGGTTGTTTGCAAGTTTATTCCACTCTTTGTAAGATATGCCTGATACAAAAGTATTGAGATCATACTCGGGATAACTGCCCGCAGAGAGTATGGCACCATTGACATCCATAACGACAACGGCACCCGCTTTGTTCTTAAAAAATCCGGATATGTATTTTTGCAGTTCTATATCGACATTGAGTGTCAGCTTTGTGTCTTCCAAGGCACTTTTGTATGAGAGTTCTTCTATCTCCTGATTATTTGCATTGACCTTGATCTCTCTTGTTCCCGCTTTACCTTGCAGATATGTGTTGTAGTATTTTTCAACACCCGTTTTCCCTGTATAGCCTATAAGTTCAAGAAGTTTATCGTTTTTTATATCTTTTTTGTTTGCCCGTGAGACATAACCGATAATGTGTGCACCCGTTTTGCCATAAGGATAGTATCTTTTTGGTGCAGGTATGATCTTTATATTTTTTCTTAAATTAAGTATGGAGTAAATAGGCATAATATCTTTATAGGAGATAAAATCAACGATATCTATATAGTTGTGGTTATAGTAAGAGTCTTTTTTCTTGTAGCGTTTTATAAGCTTTTCTTTGTCCAAGTCTGGAAGCAGCGTGATGAGTGTTTCAAGTTCTTCATTGAATGTTTTTATATTTTTTTTAGATCTCAGGTGCGGTGCAAGTTGTATTTTAAAACCTAGTTTGTTTATGGCGATAGGTTTGTTGTTTGTATCGACTATTTCACCCCTGACCGGTGCGATCTGTTCAACTTTGATGGTGTTGTTGTGAGAGAGCTTCTGGTAATAGTTATGAGACTCCACAGCAAGAAAAAAAACCCTCACTATCAGTGCCAACCAGATAGATATAAAGATAGCTACAATGAACTTTATTTTCATAATATACTCACAATGAAAAACTCAATTACTATATAGTAAATTATATAAAGATTGATACTTGGCATAGGGAGTAAAAAAATATTTGCAAGCACTGTGCAAAACAGATAATAGCCTAAGTATGCCAGCAAAACATAAGAGATATTTATACATGATTTACAAGAGAAGTTTTTGTTGAGTTTTGGTAAAAGAAGTTTATAAACAAGTGAAAAGTATATAATACTGCTAAAAAGAAGGTAGCCGTTTTCTGCCTCAAAAACAACAAGACACAACGAAACCAAAAGAACCGAGATAGTGTTACCGCTTTTTAGAGCTTTTGCAAAAAGTACAAAAAGTACCGCAAGCAAAGGGGGTAAAAAAAGGTAAATACTGCTTAAGCTCTCATATATAATAAAGAAAAATATATACGCAAAGAGCGTTAAAGGTTTTTGATGAGTGAGACTTCGTTGCATATCGGGAAATGTTTACATTTAATACAGTCGGCCCAGATCTTATGTTCTGGAAGTGACTCTTTTGGGATCTCTACAAATCCCAGTCTTTCAAAAAACGATTGCTTATATGTTAAGCAAAGTACCTTTTGAAGGCCTAGTTGTTCTGCTTCATCAACACAGTGCTTGACAAGGTTTTCACCTATTTTAGCACCGCGAAATTTCTCTTTGACTATAAGAGAACGTATCTCAGCCAAGTATGATGTATGGATATGCAAAGCACAAAACCCTACAAGCTCATCATCATGAAAAGCTAAAGTGTACGAGCGTATGTTTGTTGCGATTTCATCTGCGCTTCGCACAAGGATCATTCCAGATTCAACTTCGGGCTGCACCAGCTCTTGCATATGGGCGATATCTGAGAGCTTGGCTTTGGAGTATCTGATACTACTCATCTATCTCTTCTTTGTCTTTTTGCTTTAAAATATCATAAATGATCTTTATAATTTTATGCACTCCTCTCTTTTTTGAGCTTGAGACCATTAACGCTTCTGGAAACTGCTTTGTGAGTGCATTTTGCTCTTTTTGGTTGAGCTTGTCTATTTTGGTGAAGATCTGCAAAATATACTGATCCTCTTTTGCATTTTCAAATAAAAACTGACTTACAGAAGTATCTATTTCGAGATGAGGGTGTCTGCAGTCTATAAGGTGTATAAATATTTTTATCTGCTCTCTTTGTGAAATATAATCTGTCAGATTTTTTTCCCAGTCAGATTTGATGGACTTGGAGACCTTCGCATATCCAAATCCTGGTAAGTCAACAAACTTTGCACAAAGCTTCTCAGAACTCTCTCTATCTAAAAACGTAACATCAAAGTAGTTGATAAGTCTTGTTTTTCCGGGCGTAGATGACACTTTTGCCAAGCCTTTATGGTTTGTCAAAGCATTGAGCAATGAGCTTTTTCCTACATTACTCCGAGCCATAAAAACTACTTCATTTTGCTCAAGTGTCTCCGGTGCCATATTTATATTGGGCGCAGAAGTTACAAACTTAGCATCTACAATCTCTACCATATTTACTCCTTCTCCGGCATATCAAATATCATGATGACCGGCTCAGCTTTTGCACCTTTTGCATACGCTTTACCCTCAACTGTTTTTAAAACGACTTCATCACCGATGATCTCTTTTTTCTCATCAATTTGTTGCAGGTGTACATTTTTAAAGAAATGGTACTCTTTTTCAATGGGCTTATAGATAACTTCCCCTGCCTGTCCTTTGTATATGGCACCATTTTGTGTTTCAATACTAAAAGAAACATCTCCTTTGGCTATAAACTTTGTAGGCTCATGTTTTGCGTTGGTATATATGGTCACTTTTGAAGCATTGAGTTCATCTGTTCCTTTGACAATATTCACATCACCCTCAAAGACCGAGATACCGGCTTTTTCATCGGCATTGACAAGGTTGGCTTTTACTTTGAGTTGTTGTGCAGATGTAATTGAGATGAAAAAAATAGTTAAAAATAGTAAAAATCTCATAGTTTTTTCTCCTGTAGTTTGTATTGTGCTTCTATGTTTGTTGCTCTTACTTTATTGAGCCTGTTGTTATAAACAATTGAGGAGCCTGTCATTATATCATCTCCTCTGTACATTATGAACTTTTGGTTTGCTTTGAGTATAGTCGTTTCTTTGTTATAAGTGATCTTTTGTGTTTCAAATACAAGTCCATCTTCTCTGTGGTACACGACACCGCCACTGAGATCAACTGTCTTGTCTTTGTACAGACCGTCTTTTGCTTTCATGTTCGCTATAAAATCTTTTGAATTGTCTGTATAGTTTATATTTGAGACAACATATCTGTTACTGTATCTTGTTGCATGAGTTCCGGTCATAAGTGTGACCAACCCCTCTTGATTTAGCTCATAAAGGGTAAAGTCAGATAGCTTGAACAAAGGCACATCGGTAAAGGTCTGTTGTTTTATATCAAGTGGCTTAAATAGAAAAAAAATCATCGCCAAACCAACAGATATAAAAATAAAAAAAATATTGATATTTATAACACTGCCCTCTCTTGTCTAGGTTTCACTATAGCCAAACACCCATAAACTCTTCTTTTTGGTAATTCTCATCAACAAGTATATCGATCATCTCTCGTACCGCGCCATCACCGCCATTTTTACTCAAGACGGTATCTACAATCTCTTTGATCTCATTGACACCATCGTTTGGCGTAAAACTTTTTGCTGCGAGTTTAAGCATTTTAATATCGTTGAGATCATCACCAATGGCAGCAACATTTTTCATGCTTAGGTTTAGCTCAAGTATGACCTGCTTTAAAACTTTTTCTTTCTCTTTGACTCCCTGATGGAGGTGCTGTATGCCAAGTTCTTTCGCACGTCTTTCAACCACCAAAGAGTTTCTTCCGGTAATGATCGCGACATGATGCCCCATCTTTATCCATGTGGCAATCCCAAGACCATCTTTTACATTGAAAGCTTTTGTTTCCAAGGTGTCATTTGAGTAAATTATCGATCCGTTGGTGAGACAGCCATCAACATCTAAAACAAGAAGTTTAATCATAAAACATCTTTTGTACTTGGGATACCGATTCTGTCGTTTTTACTGACAGCACGGCGAATGGCAACTGCAAGGGATTTAAATGCAGCTTCTATGATGTGGTGTTTGTTCTTGCCTCGCTGGGCTATGATGTGCGCACTGATTTTTGAGTTGAACACAAAAGCTCTAAAGAACTCCTCTACAAGCTCTGTATCAAACTGCCCTACTTTGCCGCTCACATCTACTTCATACACCATAAAAGGTCTGTTGCTCAGATCAAGATCACAACTTACACATGCCTCATCCATAACAATATTGGCACTTCCAAAACGCTCCATCTTCTCAACCGGATAAATAGCCTCCGCCAAGAGAGATCCAAGTACAATGGCTACATCTTCGACACTGTGGTGATCGTCTATGTGGGTATCCCCTTTGCACTCGATGTTTAAGTCTATGAGTGAATGCTTTGAGAAGCTCTCAAGCATATGGTTTAAAAAGCCTACACCTGTATCTATGTTGCTTTTGCCCTCTCCATAAAGCTTTAAAGAGATCGTTATATCTGTTTCTTTTGTTTTTCTACTTTTACTTATCATTATCAATCCTCTCTTACAATAAATGCGTTTTTAAAATGACCCAATTTTTTGTAGTCCCTAGCTTCTTGCTCACTTTTAAACCCTTTGAGCAACACTTTGAACATTCTGCCGTTTTCGTTATCTATATCTTTTATGATGGTACGGTATCCATCGGTGTTATCATACTTCTCTTGCGTAATTATAGCACCGTTTATCTTGCTAAATGATGCGATTTGCAGTGCAAATTTATCAGTAGATTTTTCCTGTGGTGCCGCTTTTAACTCTTTTTTGCTTGGAATATTTTTCTTGCCTTTACTCGCAAATCCCAAGATCTTTATGCTCACAGGTGCTGTACCTGTTCCTATCATGTCTATCTCTTTTGCCGCTGATTTTGACAAATCTATAATTCTTGTAGCAATAAACGGTCCTCTGTCATTGATGCGAACAACCGTGCTTTTGTTGTTTCTTAGATTGGTCACTTTAACAATGGTGTTCATCGGAAGCGTTTTATGTGCTGCGGTCATGGAGTGCATGTTGTATCTCTCACCGTTGGATGTCACTTTTCCGTGAAAATCTGGACCATACCAACTCGCATTGCCCTTAAACACATCACCGACACTTACAACTGTAGGATGGTAGCGAATACCCCTGATAACATAAGGTCTCATAGTCGGATGGGAGTATGTTTGCTTATCCGGCTTGGCGCTTGGCTCACCTATCTCTTGTGAGTATGTTGTGTCTTTTTTTGCATAAGTTCCCACTCCTCTGGTGCTACACCCTGCTACAAAAAGACTCAGACAAACAGCTGAGAGAGCTATGGAAGTTAAAAAATATCTACTCATATATTTTCAACCTGTCACCGATTTTGATCACACTGCTTTTGAGATGGTTTTGCAGTTTGATGTTGCGTATGCTTACCTTGTGGGCTCGTGAAATAGATCCTAGGGTATCACCTTTTTTAACCATATAATAGTAAGAACTTTTGATCTTTTTTGCATAGGTTTTGTTTTCGATCGGTATTACAAGTCTTTGTTTGAGTCTCAGTGTGGTACGTTTGAGCTTGTTAAAGTCCATAATCACTTTATATGCGACACCATACTTTTTCCCTATCTTTGAAAGGTTGTCCCCTCTTTTGACTACATGAACTTTGTAGATCTTATTGATATTGCTTTTTTTGTATTTTTGTTTGAACTCTGAGAGTTTGATATAAGGTATGTGTATCTCATAACCGCCTGTATATGGCGGTACAAAGTCATACTTTAGGTGTCTGTTTAAATTTTTCAGATCTTTTAGAGGTATCCCTACAAGCTTTGAAACTCTTCTGAGTGATTCACCGCTTGAGAGTTTAACAGTCGATACCGAGTAGGCATTTGCACGGTTGAGAAGGTGCTCATACTCACTTCTTAGCAAGAACTGTTCATCCTGTCCCATAAGTGTGAGTGCAACTATCTTTCTGATATAAAATCTACTCTCTCTTGGAATATACTTCTTTTTAGGATCAAGAAGCACAGAGAGCTCATCGCTGCCGGCTCTTTTAATGGCGCGTGTAAGCCTTCCCTCTCCACAGTTGTATGCGATGGCTGCGAGATACCACTTCCCAAACCTCTCATGCAAGCGTGAGAGGTACTTTGCTGCGGCTTTTGTGGACTTTATGAAGTCTCTTCGCTCATCCACATACTCATCTATCTTGAGCCCATAGATCTTTGCAGTTGCAGGCATGAACTGCCAAAGTCCCGAAGCCCGTTTTTTAGAATATGCTCTGTTTGAGAAATTTGACTCTGCCATAGCAAGGTATAAAAACTCTGCAGGGATACCATGCTCGGTTAAGATATTTTTAATAGCAGGTATAAAGATATAAGCTTCATTCATAGCTTTAAAAAAATGTTTGTTTCTGTACTTCGTATAGTTCTTGCTTTTCATATCGTTCATGATTGGGTCATAAAGAAAAGAAGCATCTATGTCAAAAGACTCCAAAAGAGAGATCTCTTTGGTATGGTTGGAAACATATGTTAAATTGGCGGCAAGCAAAACCGGTAAAAATAAAAATAAAAAATATCTCAATATACAATCTTTATAAGTTAAAATTTAAAGTCTTTATTTTATCTAAAATAATTTAAAGTTTATGTAAAAAATAATAATTAGCTCTAAGAACTCATTGATATTATGAAATATGAAAGAGTTTTAGGGCATTTTGAGTTGTTATGTTTTTTATTTGTTTGAGTGGAAGATCAAGTATTTCAGCCATTTTTTGCGCTACAAATGTTGTATATAAAGGTTCATTTCTCTCCCCTCGGTGAGGCGTTGGGGTGAGATATGGTCCATCTGTTTCTATGAGAAGTTTTTCATGAGGTATCTTTGGCAGAACATTGACAAGTTTGCGGGCATTTTTGAATGTCAAAACACCCCCTATACCAAAGTAAAACCCCTCTTTTGCAAGACTGAGAAGCTGCTCATCTGCATTGAAGCAGTGCAGTACTCCCCCTACTTCACCGGCATTATGTTCTAGAAGTAGCTCTTTTGAGTCATTTGAAGCATCTCTGATGTGCACTATAAGAGGCTTTTTATATTTTTTTGCAAGCTCTATTTGTGCGCAAAAAACCTTTTTTTGTTTTTGCTTTTCAAGCTCTTTTTCCTCTTTTGTGCCCTCAAGCCTAAAATAGTCAAGCCCACATTCACCTATGGCGACACACTTCTCATGGTGAACGTACTTCTCAAAGTCGAGTCCTTCAAAAGCATCCATATCATAAGGATGCACCCCTACAGCAAAATAAACATCCCTGTGCTTCTGAGCTATCTCTACAGCTTTATCCAGTGTCTTGGGATCAGCACCGGGGATGATAAAACGTTTTACACCCGCCTCTTTTGCTCTGTTTAGCACCTCTTGTAGATCATCGTCATATCTGTTGTCGTCTAGATGTATGTGTGTATCAACTATCATTGTTTTTCTCTTTCTCTTTTTTGAGTTTTTTAACACGTCTAATATTTTGAATCATAAAGTATATAAAAACTAAAGAAACTAAAAATGAACCACCGGCTGCAAGCGTGTTGCCCGCACTGTAAAAGTTAAATCCAAGCACAAGTAAAACAATGGAGATTACGAAACACATCTGCTTGCCTCGAGTAGCTCTTTTGCAAAACTCTTTGCTTCTTCTGAAACACTTTCACCACTGATGATACGGGCTATTTCAGCTACTTTTTCATCAAAGTGTAACTCTTTTGTTTTAGAGATATCACCCTCTTTATAGACTAAAAAATGCTGATCTCCCATCGATGTCAACTGTGGCTGGTGCGATATCACAAATATTTGAAAATGTTTGGAGAGCTGCTTAAGCACTTTTGCCACACTCATGGACTCTTCGCCGCTCAGGTTGGCATCTATCTCATCAAGCATAAGCACACCGCCTTCACCCTGCATAAACTCTGACTTTAGCGCGAGTATGGCTAGTCGCAGGCGGTTAAACTCCCCTGTGGAGATCTTGGAGAGTTCTGTTTTGTTGAGCTGTATGTGAAGCTTATCTTGCCCATGGGGTGTAAGCTCTGTTTTAGTGAGGCTTATGCTCGCATCACGCAAATAAAGACTTTTCAGGTAATCATTAAGATCATTTTGAAACTTTTGAAGCTCTTTGGTGCGCAAGGCACTCATCTCATCTGCCAAATCCTGAATCTCTAAAGAAAGTGTGTCATAGCGTTGCTGCAGGTCGCTTTTTTGGTGTTGTATGTTTTCATACTTCGCAAGCTCGATCTCTTTTTGTTTTTTATACTCAAGCGCCTCTGCTATGCTTCCGTACCTTCGCTTCAGTCCACTTAGCTCCTCTATGCGGTTAAGAACATCTTCTACATCTATATCTTCAAGGACACTTAGTCGCTCCTCTGCCCCATCGAGCATGGAGCGTAGTTCGTTCATGGTGTCATCAAAAAAGCCACTCTCTTCATCAAGCATATCTAAAGCAGAAGAGACCAAATGTTCGTAGTTGAAGATCTCATTTGCCGCTGTGATCGCTTCTAAAACTTTTTCTTTTTTTGAAAGCTCTTTTTTTACTTTTGAAAGCTCTTCATCTTCACCTATGCTTGGGTTGATATCTTCTATCTTTTTGATCTCAAAAGCGGCAAACTCTTTAAGCTCAACGATCTTTTTTTCTTCTTCGTTGATAGTCTCAAGTTCATGTTTGATTTTTTGGTAGAGCTGAAAGCTTTTTTTGTAATGCTCTTTGAGCGTGTTCAGTTTTTTGTTTTTTGCAACTGCACGGGTGTCGAGAATGTTTAAAAGGTTTTCGTTTTCAAAATCACTAAAATCTTTGAGGCTCAAGTGACGCAGGTACTTCAAAGCCACACGGGAGATAGCCTTGCGGGAGAGAGACTGGTTGTTGATAAAATAGCGTGATTTTTCTTTTTTGATGTGTTTAAAGACGTTGATGTCGTCATTTTCGATGCCGCAAGATTCTTCGTCTATCTCCCAAGTAACGCTCGACTCACACACGGCAGCATCACAACTGGCTCCACCGACAGAAGAGAGGATGGACTCCATAAGTATGGACTTTCCACTTCCACTAGGCCCCGTAAATACGATAAGCCCCCTCTTGAGTTCCAACTCACTCTCTTTAAAACTCAGATAGTCTTTGAGGTAAAATCTCTCTATCATTTTTTGCCTTTTAAAAGTCCAAGGGACTTATGAGTTTTGTTTTGTTCATCTCTGCAACGACATGCGTGTAAATCATAGTTGTTTCTACAGATTTATGCCCTAAAAGTTCTTGTATGCTTCTTAAGTCTATGCCGGCTTGGAGTAGATGTGTCGCATAACTATGTCTAAATATATGAGAAGTTACTCTTTTGTGCAGATTGGTTTTTTGTCAAAACAACAGGTATATGTTTTCTCTCTTGGGCACGAAGAGCCTGAATATTCCACTCACTCATATCAATACCTAAAACTTCTTTATATAAAAAAAGTAAAGCACTAAAAGCTTGGTTTTGTGTTGTTGGTGAAACTTTATCTTTGACAGCAAGCTTTGTAAGATAACTTTCTATCTCATCTTTTCCCATTTCTACAGGATGTTTTTTGTGATGAAACAAGATATAGGATTTAATCCAATGCACATAAGTCCTCTCAGTAGAATAGCTGTAGTGTTTAAAACGAACTTTATCTCGAACAATATCCAAAAGTTTTTTCTTCACTTGCATTTCACACCTCCACTTAAGTAACATTTT
>JALWLL010000049.1 GCA_026996295.1 Sulfurimonas sp. | reverse complement strand
ATAGCACAACATCAAGCCGATCATGATTTTTTAACAGGTCTTCTTAACCGAAAATCACTCCTTCAAAGACTCAATGAAGAGTTTATAAAAGCAAAAAGGCATAAGTTTGTTCATGCATTTTTATTTATAGATCTTGATAATTTTAAAAGCATCAATGACAACTATGGCCATGATGTGGGGGATCAACTCATTATTGAAATCGCCAAGCGGCTAAAAAACATGTTAAGAGAGGGTGACATCGTCGCTAGAATAAGCGGGGATGAATTTGGAGTTATTCTACTCAATCTAAACACCAATGAATCACAAGCAGCACAAACAGTCAAACAGATCTGCGAGAAGATCTTAAAAACTATCTCAGAAGAGCTAGTGATAAACAAACATACACTTACTACCAGCTCAAGTATAGGGATCAAAATTTTTCCGGATAATGAAAGGTGTATAAACGATATCATCATTCATGCGGATAAAGCGATGTACGAAGCTAAGAAACAGGGAAAAAACCAGTTTGTATTTTTTGATAATCATAT
This sequence comes from Sulfurimonas sp., assembly GCA_026996295.1. GTDB lineage: Bacteria > Campylobacterota > Campylobacteria > Campylobacterales > Sulfurimonadaceae > Sulfurimonas. Next base: position 3,383 of record JALWLL010000049.1, on the reverse strand, counting down.
TGCACTAGAGATACAAAATTTTGCAATTTTAGAAGCTGATATAAAAAACTCCCTTGAAAATGGAGACTTCAAGTTTTTCTATCAACCAAAGGTCGATGTACAAACAGGTGCGATCCAAGGTGCAGAGATGCTCATACGTTGGCAACATCCAAGAGATGGCTTGGTGTTTCCAAATGTTTTTATAGATGTAGCCGAGAGTATAGGGGTTATACACAAATTTTCCATACTTGCACTTCATAGCGCCTGTCAATTTTTGCAAAACCATAAAGATCTCTTTGATGGTACATTAGCCATAAATATAAGCTCAAAAGAACTACTGCATCCTAACTTTGAAACAGAAGTGATCAGCATCATTTCAAGTCATAACATAACACCATCGAAAATCGAGCTTGAGATCACAGAATCTAGCATCATAAGAGAGTTTGATCTTGTTATACAAAAGCTAAAAAAGCTACAGGAATTTGGTATCAAATTTTCTATTGATGATTTTGGGACGGGTTATTCCTCTATTACCTACCTACAAAAACTTCCGGTAAACACCCTAAAAATAGACAGAAGCTTTTTTCACAACCTTGAGCTCAATGCCAATCGGGAACTTGTAAAGATGGTTATCAACATAGCGAAAACTTTTCATATGGAGATTGTCTCAGAAGGTATAGAAGATGCGTCACAACTCAAGTTTATACAGGAGCATGGTTCCCATTTATACCAAGGGTTTTACTTCTCTAAGGCGGTTGATGAGCAAAGCTTTATAGCTTTACTACAATAAAACTCTCAGGGCGAATCGACTTGTACTTTGGCATACTCTGTCCTATGGAAGCGTTTATGTATGTCGGATCGGCTATAACAAATTTTTTGCCGTTTTCTTTGATGGTATCGCCCTCCATCGGTACATATAAAGCTGTAGCCATATGATCTTTATACTTGACGCCGATCACACTGATGCCAAAAAGCTCTTTGATAAGGTAGGCATATAAAACGGCTCTGTCCTCGCAGTCTGATTTAGGGTAGTAAAGTGTCTCCTCTGCAAACATCACCTTTTCACGTCCAAACTGCTCCTCATCTCTTTCATATGCAAAAGCATTTTGCACAAAGTGCAGAACAAAGTTCATCGCTTCACTGATATGTTTGGAATCAACATACTGCTTCAAACCTTTAGCCAGGCTCTTGTATGTTTCATTTTCTAGGGGAGCATTAAAATAGGTAGCATAATCAGCTTGAGGATAAGTAGCCATGAAATCTATGATGTTTTTGTTGTACTGAAACTCCAAGTCGTACTTTTCTTTGAACTGTTTGAAACTCAAGGTTTTTGTTTGTGTATCTGCGGCAAGGTTTGGAAGTGAGTTCAAAGAAAGATCAAGAGGCTTCTGTGCCTGAGGATAATCGTGCTCATACGAGTATAAACGTCCGATATTTCCCTTTGCATAGTTTGCAATAACATAAAACTTCTTACTTCCAAAAGTATAGTTTGGAGTTGAATATATCACTTTTTCACTATAGTGCATCAGCACTATATGCTTGCCAGAGAGCCCAACTTTTACGGCATAGCCGAGCTTGTTAAATAAAAACCAACTGAGAAGTTTGGCTTCATCCTCATTGCTGTATATTTTTTTACTCAGCTTGTTTACCAGCAGGTAAACACCCCAGTCGTTAAGGTTCATCTCTTTTGTTGTGGTAGATATCTCTGTGAGTAACTCATCATATTGACTTGATGCCGCACTGTCAAAAAAGCGGATAATTCCCTTTTGATTTTGAGGGTAGTACTTTGCACTTCTCAAACCTTTTGCAACATCAAAACCCACTTTACTTCCAAAAAAATCAACAACAACATCTTTTTGTTTTACTTGAGGCTTCTCTTTTGTAAATTCTTGCTTGGGTACCTCTTTGATCTGTATATGTACTTTAGGCCCTACACTCTTGACTTTTTGCTGTGTTGCCTTTGGGATATGCTTTGGCTTTGGCTCTTCATATAAGGCAGCACTTTTGTAGGCTTTATATGCTTTAAACTCTGCCTTGAGATAGTTGTTAAAAGCGTTGTCTCTTTCATCTTTGTATTTTGAGAAAGATTCAGTTTGTGATCTTTTAAAATCCTCAAAACTACCCGCACTGAGATGACTCCAGCAGAGTAACAGCGCTAAACTAAAATGGCCAAACAGCTTGAATAATTTTGGTTCCCCAACCTTGTTTTGTCGCACGATCCACATCTCCTTGTGTTTTATAAAGAATTTTAGCATCACTCATTTGTGCAGAGTCTATTTTGTTGTACTGATCTATGTCATAAGGACGGATCACGCCACTTATCTGGATGATCTGTTTTTGATCATCTACCAAGATCTCTCTTTTACCGGTAATGTAATAGTTCCCGTTTTGCAAAACCTTGACGATCCTCGCTGAAACCGTAGTTACAAAAGAAGCATCTTTTGTAGCACTTCCCTGCCCTTTAAAAGCGTTGTTGGTTGTGCTTGTAAACCCTACATTTGCCACACCGTTTAAGAGTCCCACTTTAGAATTGACGGCGGGGTTTCCACCCGCACTTGAAAACACCCCTCCGCCGAGGTTTGTCGTGTCGTTTTCACTCAGTTGTCTCGAACCGGTAGTGGTGCTTTTGGCATTTTCAGAGATCACGACTCTCACTATATCGTTGACATGCATAGCTTTATGATCTGAAAACAGAGGGTTGTCCCCCTGTCCAAAAATACTCCCTGTCGATGTATAGTCCTTCTCATCTTCGCGTGAAGGCATCTGCTCTACATACACGGGCGGCTCAAAATTGATCTCGGGATCTGTCAGGTTTGCAGTACATCCGCTTAAAAAAAGTATAGCATAAGTAGGCAGTAGAAATAGTAAAAATATTTTTTTCATTGGGTCTCTCTAATCGATCATAGTTTCGTTATAATAGCAAAAACAGTTCCAAAGGATACCCTTCATGAGTTTAAGAGAAACGATCAACCAAGATGTAAAAAATGCTATGAAAGCAAAAGACAACAAAAAAAGAGATGCACTTCGTCTTTTAACAAGTGCTTTTAAGCAAATAGAGGTTGATGAGAGAAAAGAACTTAGCGATGATGATGTTATCAAAATCATTCAAAAACAGGTCAAAAGTAGAAATGATGCAGTAGTGCAGTACAAAGAAGCAGGCAGAGAAGACCTTATGCAGATAGAACTAGATGAGATCGCCTACTATGAGCCCTATCTTCCAAAACAACTCAGCGATGATGAACTTGAAAATGCCCTCAAAGATATCATAGCAAAAACCGGCGCATCTTCCATGAAAGATATGGGAAAAGTTATGGGTATGGCTTCTAAAGAGTTAGCAGGTCGCGCTGATGGAAAAAGAATAAACGAATGTGTTAAAAAACTTCTGGGTTAAAGGGAGTGTTACC
>JALWLL010000048.1 GCA_026996295.1 Sulfurimonas sp. | reverse complement strand
ATAAGTCGATGATCTCTTCAGAAGATATAGCCTTTCAAATAGCTCCACGCATAAACTCTGCAGGCAGGCTTGAGGATGCTTCCATCGCTTTGGAGTTTTTCACTGCCACCTCAACAACCAAGGCGTACCAACAGTTTGAAAAACTCAACAAACTCAATGAACTTCGAAAATGTACAGAAGCCCAATGCACACAAGAGGCCATTGCAAGTGTTTCAGAAGTAAGCGACATCATTGTGGTGGCAAAACAAGGCTGGCATGAGGGTGTTGTCGGTATAGTTGCTGCAAGACTTGTTGAGTATTTTCAAAGACCCGCCATTGTTTTAAGTATAGATGGAGAAAATGCAAAAGGCAGCGCACGCAGTATCGGTGATGTTAATATCTACTCCCTTATAAAAGAGAATCAACACCTTCTGAGTACATTTGGAGGACACAAGATGGCAGCAGGTCTTACCTTGGAAACCAAAAATATACTAACTTTCTCCAAGGCGATCAACACAAGTGCAAAAAAGCTCTCAGCAAAAGATTTTCTGCCAAAAGATGAACTGACAGGTATCATTGATGCAAAGATCATTAACTTTGAACTTCTTGAACTACTAGAGAGTTTTGAGCCATATGGTGAAGCAAATCCCCGCCCACGTTTTCTTATAAAAGATGGTGAAATTATAGATATCAAATACTTTGGCAATGACAAATCTCATTCTAAAGTTATACTAAAGCTTAAGAGAAATGACCCTAAAACGCTAGAGCTTATTTTATTCAGAAAAGTTTTAGAAATGCCTAAAAACAGGGCTATTACATGTAGTTATACTATCAATAAAAATGAATTCAACGGTCGCACTTCTATACAATTACTTATAAATAAAACCTATAATTGAGACTTTTCGTAACACTCTTATCAAATTGATATCACACATCTATCCAATCTATCTAAATTTGGCTAAGATATGTATAGATTCAAAAAAAGGGATAACAAATGAAAAAGATCATTACACTCTCAGCTGCTGCATTTTTAAGTACGGCACTGTTTGCTTCAACAGATATGGAAGCAAAGATAGATGCTCTTGAAGCAAAAATCACAAAGCTTGAAAAAGCGCAAAAGAAACAAAAAAAGAAACTCTCAAAAGTGAATGCACTTGCTGCAAAAGATAACATCAAATTTGATGTTGACTTTAGAACATCCGTTGACAAAATCAACTACGAAACTGCCAGTGGAAAACACTACTCAAATGACAGTCTTATGGTAAACCGCTTATGGTTAGGCATGGGTTATGCTCCAACACAAAACATCCTCTTTAGAGGTCAACTTTCAGCAAACAAAGCCTTTGGTGCAAGTTATGGACAACGCGGTACAGGATTTGGTTTCGATACTTTTGACTGGGTAGTGAATGAAACCTTAACGGATGATACTATAAAACTAAGAGAAGCATACTGGCTATGGACCGATAAGTTTGGCGATATCGGAGTAACTGCAAGTGTTGGTCGCCGTCCCGCTACAAATGGTTTTTTATCCAACCTACGTGAAGATGATAAGGCCAAGTCTCCACTGGGTCATGTAATCAACATGGAGTTTGACGGTGCAAGTGCCAGTGTAAAACTAGATGCATATGTTCCGGGTATGATGTTTAAGATCTGTTTGGGACGTGGTTTAACCAATGCTGTCGGCTGGTCTTCACAGGCAACACAATATGTTGGCTCACCAACGGGCGGTTCAACGCAACCAAACTACACAGAAGATGAAAAGAACTTAGATACCGTAGATATGGCAGGCTTTATCTTCAAGCCTTATGATGATGGTCAATACTCTGTTGTTACAACGTGGTACAGAGGGTTCAACCTTCCAGGTCTTTACTTAAGTGATTATAGCTTGGGAGCAGATGGTGTTCCAAATACTGCTGATGATGTACAAACATGGTCTATGCAAAGTGGTGGTGCTATGGATGGGATGGCGATCTCATTGAAAGTTGACGGTATCGGTGATGGGATCAATGACTTCTTAGATGACACAACTGTTTTTGCATCATTTGCGATGACAAAATCTGAAGAGGGGATTACCGTTGATAGAACGGCAATGGCTGCCGGAACTGTTGCTGCCATGGGAATCGATGGTGGTATGCTCGGTAATAGTGATGCTAAAACAGGTTACTCCAGATGGTTTGGTATCCAAACACCTAACCTTACGGGTGGTAAATTTGGACTTGAATATAACCATGGTTCAAAATACTGGAGACCGTTTACTTATGGTGAGGACACTATGATCGGTTCTAAAATCGCTACTCGCGGTACTGCGATTGAAGCATACTGGACACAACCTTTAATAAAAGATATTTTTTCCATGCAGGTACGATATACATCTATCACGTATGATTATACAGGCTCAAATGCTTTCTTTGGTGATGCCGGAACACCATATAGTATGTCAGAAGCAAAGGCCTTGGGAATGGATCCTGTTGAAAAAGCTCAAGATCTAAGAATCTACTTTAGATACAGATATTAGCGAGCAAGGAAGGAGAGAAAATGAATAAAAATGAAATACTACAAGAGATACTCGAAGAAGTAGATAAACATCCCGAGATCATGTCCCGTCGTGAAGCTTTAAAATACTTAAGTGTTTCACCATTTGCAGCTTCCATGCTTGCCGGAGCTACTGTTGGTACAACAAGTGTTAGTGCCTCGAGCGTAAAAGGAAAGGTTGTCATCGTAGGTGGAGGGCTCGCGGGGATGAGTACAGCTGCAAGACTTAAAAACACTGCTTCTGACCTCGATATTACGGTTATTGAGCCGGATCCGAAGTCTGTTTCTTATCAACCCGGTCAAACACTGGTTGGCTCAGGAGTATGGGAAAAGAGTGATATAGTGTATTACAGAGATGACAAACTTCCAGATGGTGTTACACTTATCAAGGGAAGCGTAACTGCATTTGACCCAGACAACAACAAAGTCATTGTTGATGGCAGCCAAGAAGTTCCTTATGAGCATCTCATAGTTGCAACAGGTCTTATCTTAAACTATGGAGCGATCAAAGGGCTAAAGGGCGAGATCACATCCTCTACAGAAGATAATGCACTGGTAAAAGAAAAAGTTGGTAAAGATGGTCTTTACTCTATTTATTTTCAAGATGGAGCTGAAGCTACTTGGAAAGGGATAGAAGAGCTCATCGCCAAAGCAAAAGCACACAAAGGTCCAGAAAAACTTCAAGCTGTATTTACACACCCCAACACACCTATCAAGTGTGGTGGTGCTCCTAAAAAGATCATGTATCTTACAAATGCTCGTTTGGAAGAGGCCGGTGTCCGTGATAAAGTTGAGCTTACATTTTATCCTAACGGTTCAAAAATGTTCGGTGTCCCTGAGTATCATGAAGCAATTCTACAACAGTTTAAAGACAGAGACTTTAAATGGCACTATGCACATAACCTTATAGAAGTAGATACCGATAATAAAATTGCCGTATTTGATCACCACTACAAAGTGAAAGGCGCCTATGATGAGGATATTGAAGAGTATGAGATGATCACTAAACACGAACGTGTCGAAGTACCGTATGACTTCATGCATGTTACACCGCCAATGAAAGCGCCTGACGTTGTAGCACAATCAAAAGTTGGCTCAAAAAAAGGCTGGGTTCCGGTAACGAAAGAGACACTCAGACATGTCAAGTATGAAAATGTATGGTGTCTTGGTGATGTTGCCGCTGTACCTATGGGTAAAACAGGTGGTTCTGTACGTAAACAATACAAAGTACTTGTTGACAACCTCATAGCTTCTATGGAAGGAAGATCACTTCCAAGCAAATATGGCGGATATACGGTTTGTCCGCTTATTACAAGTATCGGTACCGTTATGCTTGCGGAGTTTGACTGGAGTAAAAAACCAACACCTTCATTCCCTCTTGATCCAACAAAAGAGAGATGGATATGGTGGTTACTGAAGGTTTATGC
>JALWLL010000047.1 GCA_026996295.1 Sulfurimonas sp. | reverse complement strand
TTTTTTACCCTCTTTTTTATTCTCTTTATTTACTTTTACTGTGTGACTTTACTTTGGTTTTTACTTATATGTGTTAGTATCTTTGAAAAATATCAAGGTCTTAAATGACAACAGTTAATCCTAAAATAGATCCTTCTTGGAAGAAGATCTTACATCGTGAATTTCAAAAAGAATACTTTTTTGCTTTAAAGCAGTTTCTAATAGATGAAAAACTACACTATAAAATTTTTCCAAAAAATAAAAACATATTTAATGCTTATAATACTACTCCATTTGATAATCTGAAAGTTGTGATTTTAGGACAAGATCCATATCATGGAGAAAATCAATCTCATGGGCTTGCTTTTTCTGTTGAGGAGGGAGTGAAATTTCCACCATCACTAGCAAATATCTTTAAGGAGCTTGCAGATGATGTAGGATGTAGCGCGCCAAGAACAGGGGAGCTTACAAAATGGGCTCAACAAGGAGTTTTCCTACTTAATACCGTTTTAACTGTTCGAGCACATAGTGCGGCTTCCCATAAAGATAAGGGGTGGGAATATTTTACTGATGCAACCATAAAAGCGATTAGTGATTATAAAGAAAATGTTGTTTTCATCTTGTGGGGCAGACCTGCACAGACGAAAGAGAAGTTGATAGATACTACAAAGCATCTTGTATTGATGGCGCCACATCCGTCTCCTCTTTCTTCCTATAGAGGTTTTTTTGGCTCAAAACCGTTTTCACAAACAAATGATTATTTGAAGCAGCATGGGATTGAGCCAATACAATGGTGTTTATAAAAGTTAGCTTTTAAGTATAAAGTTGGCAACTATTGGAAGGTGATCTGAATAACCTTTTCCCTTATGTTTACGAGGTTTTTTTCTTGTAGTTTGCCATCTGTATATTTTTTTGCCTTTAAAGAGGAATTTGGACTGTAGCGCATGCATACTTTTATATTGATACTGCATCCCCTTTGTGCCAAATAATAAAGGCTGAGATATTAAAATATTATCGAGTGTTTCTTTTTTTCCTTTAAAGATATAACAATATCTTTGTTTTTGTGCAACATCATACCAAAGATTGTAAAATCCATCTTTTTGCATTTTCGCTTTGGATGCTATGGTTTTTTGATGTATTGTATTTAGCACATGGTTAATGCCGGTTTTTCCATTTGTATCATTATGCTTTCTTTTTCTTTTAAATTTTATATACTCTTCATAGTCTGAATTAAAATCACCTACTAAAATAATGTTTTTATCAAATCCGATCTGTTTGATACGTTTAAGTAGTGCTTTTGCAGATATAATTCGCATACTCTCGCTTCCACTTTTTGATTTCCAATGGTTGACAAATATGTAAAATTCCTGAGACTGAGAGGGTTTGAACTTAACTTCTAAAATATTTCTAAACTTGTATGAAGATGTTACACTGATCTCTTTTGTGTATCTAAAGGGGATTTTACTTAAGAGTGCAACCTTAACAGTTGTATTCTTTTTATTGGCAATAGCAAAGTATTGATAGTACACTCCATCACGTTTGAGTTGTTTTCTAAGATCTTTGAGAGCACTAAGCGATTCGATCTCTTGTAGCGCTACAATGTCAGCATTGATCTGAGTTAAAACTTTGGAGATGTTTTTCAATTTTACAGTGTAGTTTTTTCTGTTCCAACGTGATTGGGTATTGGGTATGTACTCTTGGTACTCATAACCGTTTTTTTTTAAATCAAAAAGGTTTTCAACATTATAATTTGCTATTTTCAATATTTTATCTCCTAAAAGAGTACTTAACATAAGAAATACAATGAGAACTATTTTCACTTGTGTATGCCATTGATTTTCAGAAGTGCCATCGGATCCGGATCTCGTTGCATAAGTTGAAAAAAGAGCTTTTGCATACTGTATGATCCCCCTTTTTTGAGTACAATTTCTAGGTATTTTTTAGCTGTTTTTGAATTGAATATCCCCTCATTAACAACCTCAAAGAAAGCATCTGCACTAAGTACTTCTGCCCATTTGTAGCTATAATAGCCCGCAGCATAGCCGCCCGCAAAGATATGTGCAAATCCGTTTTGAAATTTATTATACTCAGGTGTCTGCACGAGTGCTGTTTTTGTACGTATCTCATTGAGAAGTTCTTGTATCTCATCACCTTGATATAATTGTGTATGAAGCCTAAAGTCAAAGATAGAAAATTCCAGTTGTCGTAGCATTGAAGAAGCGGATAAGAAATTTTTACTGCGTACAAGTTTTTCTATCATTGCATCGGGTATGATCTCACCTGTTTCATGGTGCGATGCAAACAGCTTTAACACCTTTGGCTCATATGCAAAGTTTTCCAGAAACTGCGAAGGGAATTCAACAGCATCCCATTCTACACCATTAACTCCACTCACTTCATTTTCATTGACATCACTCAGTAGGTGATGTATGGTATGCCCCATTTCGTGAAAAAGAGTCACTACATCATCATGTCTTAGTAGTGATGGAGCATCCTTTGATGATGGTGGAAAGTTACAAACAACAAAGGCACTTGCGAGTTGTTCATTGTTTTTTTCATCGAGGCAATGTGCTTGCCAGTTGTGCATCCATGCACCACCACGCTTGCTTTTTCTTGCTTCTAAATCAAGGAAAAGTCTTGCTTTTAAAGTGTTGTTTAAATAGAGATCATAAGCTGTTGCCTTGTCATCCCATAGAACAAGATCAACTTTTTTGAACTCCAGATTAAAGAGTTTGTTTAAAAAGTCAAACATACCGTTGATCACTTTGGACTGTTCAAAATAAGGGCGATAAAGCTCCTCATCTATATCATACTTTTGTTTTTTTAAAAGCTCACTGTAAAAAGCTGTATCATGCGCTTGGAGTGTCTCATCTGAAAGTGATTGCACCTCTTGTAACTCTTTTTTCGCCTGTGCCTGAGAGTTGATGAGAAGATTGTCTAAAAAGTTTAAAACACTTTTTTCATCTTCAGCCATTTTTGTAGCAAGAGAATAAGCAGCATAGTTTTTAAAACCTAACAAGTTTGCCATTTCATGGCGCAGTTGAAGAAGCTCCTCAATGATCTGGGCATTTTGAGGTGCTCTGGTTACATATGCACGATAGAGTTCTTCCCGGATAGCTCTGTTTGGGCCGTAGGTCATATAGGCTATATAAGATGGCATTTGCAGTGTAAATTTATATTTTACCTTTTCATCTTCATCTGTAAATTTGGCACTTTTCAGCTCACTTGATGGCAGACCTTCAATATCTTTTTCATCTGTAATAATATACTCATAGGCGTTAGTGGCATCGAGTAAATTTTGAGAAAAACTGTTTGAGAGTTCACTCTTTCTAATATTGATATCTTGAAGTCTTTGTTTTGTGAGTTCATCGAGGTGAGCACCACTGAGCTCAAAATTTTGAATATTGAGTTTGAGTACTCTTTTTTGCTCATCATTAAGTTGATCTTGTTCTTTTTCTAAAATTGTTTTATATGCTTTGTATATTTCAAGGTTTTGAGAAAGTTCGCTGGAGTACTGCGTTATGATTGGCAAAGATTCAGCATATACTTTTTGTGTTTGTTGTGTGTTACTAACAGAATTGAGATGCGAAAGGGGAGTGAAAAAATGTTCCAAATACTCCTCCATCATCTCTAGGGGTTTAACGAAATTTGCATATGTTTTATGGGGCGTGTCTAAAAGTTCTTTGATACGTTTTTTGTTATGTTGGAGCTTGTTGTTAAGTTGATCTATGAAGTTTTCAAGATCTACTTCAAAGTTTAAAAATGTGTTCATCTACGTGTCGTCCTCTTCTCGTTTTAGTTTTATGGCTTTAAATCGATTTATTAAAATATCATCATACCTGTTTGAAAGTTCCAAAAGTCTTTCAAATGCTGTTTTTCCCTCTTTGATTGTTAATGAAGAATCTACAATAAGGTATGAGAGATAAATACTGTTTTCATTAATAGAGAACTGCAAATATGATAACTCTTTATTTTCTTGAAGAAGATAATCATAGATGTTCTCTATATTGGTTTGTGGAATTATACATAATTTTGAGTCACCAATAATAATACCGTTTTCATAATAGGTGATCTCTATTTTTGCGGAGCCGTGATAGACTGTCCATGATGATTGTGAGCGTCTTGCCAAGGTTACATTGATCTTAAGCAGATGTAAAATCTCCTCGATGAGTTTGATGGCACCTGAAGGTTTGTAGCCTTTTCTTCTGGATTTGGCGACTTCTAGTTTTACACCACATTTTGGACAATAATCATTCTCTATTTGTTGCTCTTGTATTAGGTTCTTACAAGAGGGACATTTAATGATATTTTCTTTTTTGAGCTCTTTAAATGCTTTTAATGCTTCTTCCAAATAAAAATAGGGAAGAGCAAATCCGAGGTTATTTGAATTTTGAATTATGAAGGTATTGACACCTACGAGTTCCCCTTTTATATTGAGTAGGGGACCTCCACTGTTGCCCGGGTTGATGGCTGCATCTATCTGTATATACTCAAGTTCGCCTTGGAGTCTGGAAGCACGTGAAACGATCCCTTCTGTAGCCGTATAGTTGAGTCCGTATGGATGCCCAACAGCAATAACGACATCTCCGTCTTCAACCATTTTTGTTGCAAGCTGCAGAGTGTTTTTTTGTGGAATATTTTTATATTTGATAAATGCAAGATCATAATAAGGATCATCATAAATGACCTGTGCGATATCTCTTTTAATGTTTTTTGCACTTATAACCACTTCTCTTAAGCCACTGGCAACATGAGAGTTTGTAATGATAAGATTATCTATGATAAAGCCTGTGCCCGTACCGTAAGGGGTCATGATCTGAACGATATTTTCTATGTGCATATCTAAAATATTTTGTGTATTCAAACTAGACCTCCTCGAAATTGAGATGTTTAAGTTGTATGTAAAAGCTGTTACTAAACTCATTAAGTGAAGAAAAATTGAGTTTATTTCCAAAGGGTTCAAGACTTTTAAAACGCTCCTGATAAGGAGTGATAGTCTCTTCTATTTTGGAAATAATTGTTTTTTTAGAAAATGTATTTGTTTTTTCATCATAAAGGGTGTGGTAACCCAATGCCTTAAAGAAGTCTGGATTTTGAATCTCTACCAAGGTGTGCAGCAGCTCTTTTGTAACGGGGTGCAGGCCATAATTATAAAGAAGATAAAAAGCAATATATTTGTACATTGTCGGTATGATCTGATTGTAGCGGTTGTTTTTGTACCATCTTATTTTAATGATTGATTCGTTTATAAAGTTGTTAATCTCTTCTATAGAGGTTTTTTCGGTAGGATTAAATGTATACTTCGCATCATAAAATTTTTCTTGGAAGTTTTCAAAACTCATGCTTTTGAGCTCATAAATATACTCTCGTAACTCCTCATTTTTAGCTTCTGTAGTCGAGGTTTCATTGCTGAAGTATTCTTGTATTTTTTTGCTCATTTTCTGGTATATCTCATATTTTGGTACTAAAAGATAGTCAACTTTAAAAAGAAAATTGAGATAAGAAAATGCTTGCATTCCCGCGTTGTCATTGGGTGGAAAGGTTTCTACTTTTGTTATGAGCTGATCTATCCAAATATGTAAAAAATCATACTTTATGCGTAGTTCCGTTTTTGGAACTTCTCGAAGATGTTCTATATCCTCAAGCGCCATATGAGTGAACTCGAACTTTAAGTACTCTTTGTCAAAATCTGCATTCAGGGCTAACTCTCTTAAGGGGTAAAAGATTTTGTGCGGGTTCATTGTGATATTGTCATGGTAGAGTTTGAGTTTCACATAGGTATCGTCCGTAAAATAATAGGCATAGGTTAACTGATAATTTCGCTCAAGCACATAGCGTTTGAGTGCTACATGGGTATCTTGTTTTTTGATGATAATAGCTTCAGCATAAAAAAACTCAGAAGTTACATAGCCCTCTATTTTTGCCGTACCTTGAAAGAGAGTAAACTTTAGTTTATGAGGATCTTGTTTGTCTATCAAAATATTTTGGTTGGATTGTTTATTGGTAAAGTTCTCTAGCGACAAGAAAAAATACTCATAAGCATTGAGTATATCTTTATTTTCAAATGCTTCATAGGATTTATTGAACAGCTCCTCTTCCTGAGGAGAGATATTGGCATTGATACCTCGTCCAAAAGGATGCTTTTGTTGTGTTTTTGTTTCAAAAAAATTTAGCCAGCTCATCGACTCACTTTATATTAGAGGGTTAGGCATTCATCCATACTAGAAGTATAAAATTAATGATAGTCATTATAATGAAACCACCCTTATAAAAAGCCAAGGGTGAGCGCTCCATCAAAGAAGCGTTTTTTGCAAAGAACGGTTTAACCTTTTGTGGATATTTGATCTCATACGCCATCTCAGAATAGTGTGCATAGCGTCTTTGCTTATCTATGGCAATAGCTCTGAGTATGACACTGTCAAGCCAATCAGGGATGTTTTTGTTAAAGGTACTTGGCTTTTTTGCTTCTTTAAATGTCGGAGTTTGAAAAGGTTCTATCTCGCCGTAGGGATACTTGCCTGTTAAACTCAAATAAAGTGTTACACCAATAGAAAATATTTCACTCGATTCACAGATAGCTTCATTTTGAAAACGTTCAGGTGAAAGAAAGCTAGGTGTTCCCGCTTTGGAGTCATTGGAAAAGATCTCTGTAATACTTCCAAAGTCGATGATCTTAAACTCAAGATTTTCATCATCATCTTTTGCTATCATAATATTTTGCGGTTTTATATCACCGTGAACGAGGTCATATTTGACTAAAAACTGAGACATATTCAGAAGTGTCGATGCCAACTCCACCGCATCATCTATAGTGATGTTCTTATGTGAGAGGTAGTTGTCGAGATCTTCACCGTGAAAAAGTTGCATAACATAGTAACGGTGGGTTCTGTTCTTTGGTATAACTGCTTTTGGAAAAAAGTCAGCTTTGAGACGTTTTGCATTCCATGCTTCTTTGACAAAAAGGTCAAGTATAATAGGGTCTTCTTTTGCTTCTGTAGGAGCAAATTTTAAGACATAATCTTTTGTTTTTTTGTGAACCAGCCAGGTTCTTTCATTTTGTATAAGAGGTTTTGTCAGTGTGTAGCCATCAATACTCTGTCCCACTTTGAGTGTGTCGGGAATTTCAAGTTTTTGTTGTTTGAGTGTTGTCAGTTCATCTGCTTGAAGTATGTCTATGACGACGGCAGTTGTATCATCAGGCAGGTCATCCTCCATAAGTTTACTAGCTTTTTTCACTAATGCATGTGCACCAAGTACTACACCCTTTTGTAGTTGTGTAGGATCCATGACATTATAAAGACCATCACTACACAGAAGAATTTTATCGTTTTTCTCTACAAGGTTTTCAAAATAGTACGGTTGCACCTCGGTGTCAATACCTATGGCCTGTGTCAGTACGTTTTCAAACCCCTCTTCATCCATAGCATGATCATAAGAGAGTTGGTTCAGTTTGTTATTTCTGTAGAGGTAAACCCTGCTGTCTCCTACGTTGGCACCGTAAAGTCGATTGCCCTGTATAACGACAATACTCAAGGTTGTTACAAGTTCGCTTGATTCGTAGTTTATTTGTGATTCTTGATAAAGTATAGCGTTTATAGATTCTATAAAAGACTTTATAGACTTTTCAATACTCCACGTTTTTGGACGTATTTTGAAGTTGTTCATCAGATATTTTGTGGTGCGTTTAGCAGCTTCTGCGCCTTCTGTTGCACTGCCAACGCCATCACAAACGATTGCTATAGTCAGATCACCGATGGTTTTGACATCATAGAAGTCATCACCGGTAAGATCTTTGCCCTTGGCAAGTGAAAAGCCAGTATATTTGATGTTGTTTGATGCCATTATAAACCTTTTATTTTTTAAATTCTACCGCCGGCTTGTACACCCCATGTAGTTCTCCATCGTGTTTTTACAAAAGAGATGCCCGCTATCGCAACGAGAACAACCGCAGCAAAGATCATAAAACCTGCAGAGTAGCCATCAAAAGCACCCTTACTCCATCCGAGAGTTTTAATAAGTGCGGTACCGCCAAGTCCTCCGGCACATCCGACAATACCTGTCATGATCCCCATATCTTTGGCAAAACGTTGAGGTACAAGTTGAAAAACAGCACCGTTTGCCATACCGAGGTTAGCCATGATCAAGAAAAGTACAAAGATCGCAATGCCAAAAGGCAATGTAACGGTAGCGTTGATAATTGCAAGTAGTGCAACAAAACCAAAGAATATATACAAAGATTTGATACCGCCGAGTTTGTCAGCGACACCCCCTCCAACAGGACGAAGAATAGCTCCTGCAAATATACACAGAGCTCCGAAGTATCCTGCAATAACTTTCACATTACTTTCATCGAGCACATCTAAACCAAATGCACTCATATCTGCTTGGTATGTATTCATCAGATATACTTTCATATACCCTGCAAAACCAACAAAACCACCAAAGCTGATAGCGTAAAAGAGTGAGAACCACCACGTATCTTTGTCTTTAAGAAGTTTTCCGTAGTCTGCAAGTTTTTTAGGACGAGCCTTATATACAGACTCAGGAGCATTTTTTGCTATAAACAGATAAGCAATAAACACAAGAATTGCCATTGCGGCACCTACTCCAAATACGGCTGACCATCCCCAGAGTTCAGCGATCTTTGGTGCAAACAGGAAGTCAATTACAACACCGATATTACCGGCTCCTGCAATACCAAGAACAACACCCTGAAGTTTAGGCGGATACCACTGTCCGGCTTGTGGAAGGGCAACAGCAAACGATGCTCCTGCAAAACCAAGACCAAGTGCTACGATGAGTAGTGCGTTGTATGTGATACTATCACCCATAAAAAATGCAGTTAATAATGAAGCTATAACAACCGACTGCGCAAGGAGCGCTGTCATTTTTGCTCCAAGTTTATCCACGCCAAAGCCAAGTACTATTCTTAAAATAGCTCCTGAGAGAATAGGAAGCGAAAGTAAAGTTGCTTTTTCCCCCGCTGTCATAATGTGACCGTTGAGAGCAAGCGCTTCTGCAATCTCTGTACTTAATGGTCCAAGCATTGTCCAGACCATAAAACTTACATCGAAATATAAAAAAGCCATAAAGAGCGTCGGTGCATGCCCTTGCCCTTTTAATTGTTTAAATCCTGCCATAGATAGTGTCTCCTGAAAGTTGATATTGCAATTATAATATGTATTTAATGTATTTAGTATAGCTAAATGATTAAAAAATACACAATTCATAAAAAATTAGATGATTAAAATTTAACCATATGGCTATAAAGCTGTTGAGGTTATCTATTTTCTTTCTAGTAAGAGTGTATTTATGCAGGAGTTCAATAAACGGGAAGTATGTAAATGTGTCAACCAATATGGAAAGCTCCATATTGGTTTTTGCTTTAAGAGTCAGACTCTTTTGGGATTTGAAAAACCGCTATCCAAAATCCGGCGATGATAGTAATAATAGCACCGACAAGAAGAAGGTCATTATCTTTTATGATAAAAAGAGCAGCTAATGCAACTACAATTAGAACTAATATAATCATAAAGTATTTCATTATTTATCCTTTGCTTCGGCGATACATTCATGAGTATCCATTGGAGAGGGTTGGTAGATACCAAGCAGTCCTTTAAGACCGATACTCATAATTATGTTGTATAGAAACAGTACAAATGCCAATAGCATCATAGCACCACAGAGCCCGGCTAGAATCATATAGGTGTTATACTCACCGTTATAATATATGGTACGTCTGAGCATCCCATCGATTCCTGCCATACCCATAAAGGCACCCATACCGATACCACCGACAAGGTGTAGCCAAAAGTGGGCATTTGCTAGTTTTTGAGAGTATAGTTTGACCCCATTTGTTAAAATCGGAAACAGGACATAGATAGCACTGTAGAGTGTCATTGTGAGACCGACAAGTATTGCAACATGCACGTGGTTACCGATGATCCACTGAGTATTGTGTAAAACTCTGTTCATACCAAGGTCGGCCTGGATGATTCCAGCAGGAACAGCCAACATAAAACCTAAAATACCACCGAGAAGAAACTTCAACTCATTTGTCATTTTGATAGGTTTGGCTTTGTAAAGTGTAGTTAAAACGATAAATACAGCGATACCTTGAGTTACAAGCTCAAAAGCAGTTACAACTTCACCTGAGAGAACTTTAAGTGTATTGGATTGACCTTGGTCACTCATAAGGTGGTGAGACCAAACTGTCCAAGAAACAACCATCTCTAAAAAGAGTGCGGCACGGGCGACATTTTGCATATAGAGATCTTTTCCACTTATCATCATAGCAAGTAAATACCAAGTACCGGCTACAAAAACTAGAACAAGTCCATCGGCAACTAAGTCAAGACCCCACCAAAAGATGTTTTTATATAAAAGAGCATCTACCCAAGTACCTTGCATATCTGCGCTGAAAAGTCCATTTGCAACTAAATAGATAAGGATTAATACACCGGCAGTTGAGATAACTATAGCATTGAGTCCAACATCAATAGTACCCCTTGCAATAGCAGCAATAGGAAGTGGAACAAGGTGCTCTGTATCTTTTTTTCTAAAGAAATTCATAAGACCAGTAATACCCAGCGCAGATTTTAGTAGCTCACCAGCTGGTTGTTTTTCCCAGCCCGGAGGCGTATAAACAATAGTCTTAAATACATTGTAAGTATAAAGAAATGTACCAATCATAATACCAACAACACCAACGATATAAACGATACCGCCAATAGCAGTAAACTGTTCAGTGTCGGCAGGAAGAGGCCAGTACAGAGTGTATAGTGGAGCATATGAGAAAAGAAATCCTGCAAGCCACATGATAAGTGTACCACCACCAATAAACATCCAAGATTGATTTGCCATCTTAATAGAGTAGATAGGTTTTTTCATCAAAAATGGAGTTAAAAATAAAAACGCACCAAATACTATCATATATGATGACCCAAAAATTCCAACCATAGGGTGAACTGTCATGATAGAGAAAAAGTGACTTTCATCGATAAAAGGAAGAGGTTTAATCTCGTACATACGCATAATCATACCCTCTAGAGCAGCTAAACCATAGTACAGAAGACCAATAACCACAAAACGCATTGCGATTTTTTGCATTGGTGTCATACCTTCGTGCTTAAGACCACCTTCATGTCCATCAAGAAGTTTATTTAAAAAACTCATCTTATATTCCTTT
Source organism: Sulfurimonas sp. (assembly GCA_026996295.1). GTDB lineage: Bacteria > Campylobacterota > Campylobacteria > Campylobacterales > Sulfurimonadaceae > Sulfurimonas. Next base: position 4,416 of record JALWLL010000047.1, on the reverse strand, counting down.
CTTCATTGACTTAGTGTCGTCTTCTTGACAACCACTTACTATTACAGCATCCTGCACAATCATCTGCGCACCCTTAGGTCCGGAATACTCGGTAGAACGAATATAGTAGGTTCCGTTTTTTCCAAATTTCCACATCAAATCGTTTCCGTTACCCGGAACAACTTGCATCTGTGTAACCAGTGAATGATCTTGTCTGAATATTCCAAAACCATACGTCAGATCCTCGCTGTAAGCGTCAAAGATTACATACTTATTACATGGAACTCTCATCGGTTTTTCATCAAGTGTAATCACATGATCTTTGTATGTGATTTTGAAAGTTTTTTCCGATTTTATATTTGCTCTGTCTAAATCCATTGGTACCCACGGTACAAGATTGAATGTTAGAAAGTGAAGCCCTGTTCCCATAGTGATAAGGACAGTAACATAAGTCCAAAAGATAGCTTTTTTAGCAGGTTTTACCTCTCCCTGTTGTGTAATACGATATGCATACCAGGCAATAAGAGATATCACTGCAAGTGCATAGATCGTATAGACTAGTTTAAGTGTACTTAACACATCAACTGAATCAGCCATTGTTTCTCCTTTATTTTAATTTACAAAAATAAATTAATAATAGAACTTTAATATAAATCAAAAAATAAAGCAATCGTTTTTCTGTATAAATATTAATCAATTAATGGATTAATTGATTAGTTTTATTGCTTAATTTAGAATTAATATGAATATTTTAAAAAAATATCATATTTCAGAAGAGATGTGTGGCTAAAAAATGAACATCTCTAAAATATATTTATGATTAAAATTTAGACAAGGCGATAATGAATAAACTCTGTATTTTTTGTATAATTGTGTTTTAATGTAAAGTATATGGAGATTGAATGCAGACACCGTTAGAGAGTTTTATAGACCACAAAGCAGACACAGGGATGCAGTGCGGCTCTTACTCCATAGATGTTCCACCACTTAAAGAGGGTGAGCAGTACCGCTTCCATTTTGATGCTGTTAAATGTGTGGGGTGTAGATGTTGTGAAGTTGCCTGTAATGAGCAGAATAACAATCCCGCCGATATAAAATGGCGTCGTGTCGGTGAGATGGAGGGTGGTGATTTCCCTGTGTTTACACAGATGTTGAACTCTATGAGTTGTAACCATTGTGTTGATCCCGAATGTTTGAAAGGGTGTCCGACAAACTCCTACATAAAGTTTGATAACGGCATAGTTTTTCATGATGATGATGTCTGTATCGGGTGTCAGTACTGTACATGGAACTGCCCTTACGGTGTTCCTGTGTTTCATGAAGAGCGTAATATCGTTACAAAATGTCATATGTGTCATGAACGTCTTGATGAGGGGCAGTCTCCCGCTTGTGTTCAAGCATGTCCGGCAGGAGCGATAGAGATAGAAGTGGTCAATGTTCAAGAGTGGCTTGATCGTGATATCGATGAAAATGCAAATATGCCGTTTCTTCCGGATGCGAGGATTACAAACTCTACAACCCGCTATACACTTCCAAAAAATGTACCCGACAACATGAAAGAGATGGATGAACATATCCTCAAACCGGCACATTCTGAGATACCTTTGGTTTTTATGACTGTGCTAACCCAGATCTCTCTTGGTGGATTTTTCGCACTCTTTTTAGGTGATGTGATGTCCCTTTTTGGACTTGAATCAACAAACGTGATGATGGCACTGTGTGTCATGCTTCCCGCAGCGATTGGTCTGCCTCTCTCGGCACTCCATTTAGGTCGTCCGTTTTTGGCAATGACGGCGATGAAAAACATTAAAACATCTTGGCTCTCGCGAGAAGCATTGGCTCTTGGAGTATTTACAGCCCTTATGAGTGTTGTGGTTGCTCTTTATTTCTTTGAAGCTTCTCAGGCTCTGAGGCTCTTTGTCGAGTTTGTAACACTTGGTGTGGGTGTGTACGGTATCTATGCGCAGGCGATGATCTACCGCATAAAAGCACGTCCATCATGGAACCGTTTTACAACAAATCTGAAGTTTTTCGGAGTTGCTTACATAGGGGTGTTCTTGCTCGCATTTTTAAGTGGTATCTCAGAAGTTCACGAAGCGGTTGTACCTCTGACAACTGTGGGTATGCTGGGTGCTTTGACACAGCTGTTTTTTAGCTACGAGGATATGCGAACACTCGATAGTATAGAAGAAAATCAGTACCAGCTGCAACGCACAAAAAGACTCTATGATGAAAATTTTCAAAAGATCAAGTTGGCACGTTTTGTTTTACTTGTGCTTGGAGGGGTTTTACTTCCACTTTTAGCTTTGGTACTGGCTTCTGCATCTTCTTTTGGTGCTGCTTCTGTAGTGCTGTTTTTAGCGTTGTTAGTTTCATTTAGCGCAGAGATCAGCGATAGATTTTTATTTTATTCAACTGTTGTTCCACTTGGAATGGCGGGTGGATTTTTTGTAGGGAAACAACGATGATAGAGAAAATAAAAGATTTTTTAGGTTTTGATATAAAAGAGGAGAAGTTCAAACTCTCGAGTGATCCCGTATTTGGCAAGATTGCCGATGAGAGAAAGCCTGATAAGTGGGTTTTTTCCACATGTGGTTACTGTGGTGTGGGTTGTGGTCTGTACATAGGTGTGAAAGATGGCAAGGCAGTGTACACAAAAGGTAATCCCAAGCACTTTGTAAATCAGGGAACATTATGTCCAAAAGGGCTCTCAGAACACCAAATGATCAACTCTCCCCATAGAATCACCACACCTCTCATACGAAAAAACGGTGAACTTCAAAGTGCATCTTGGGATGAAGCGTATCGAAAAGTGAGTGATGAGTTTAAGCGTATTGCCAAAGAACATGGAGAAAAAGCAGTTTCTTGTATATCGACAGGTCAGCTTCTGAGTGAAGAGTTCTATGCACTTGGGAAGTTTGTGCAGCTTGGTTTAAAAACCAACAATTATGACGGTAACACAACACTATGTATGGCAAGTGCGGTGATGGGCTACAAACAGTCACTCGGAAGTGACGGTCCGGTTGGAAGCTATGAAGATTTTGAGTATGCAGATACCATTTTTCTCATCGGTGCCAACATAGCGGATAACCATCCGATACTCACACTGCATATCAACAAAAACAAAAACCCTAAGAAAAAAGTGGTTGTGATAGACCCTCGCGCCAGTAAAACTTCTCAGATGGCAGATATCTATGTGCCTATCAAGCCACGAACTGACTTGGCACTTTTTAATGGTCTTGCTTACATCATCATAGAGCAGGGCTGGGAAGATGAAGGCTTTATCAAAGCCAATACAAACGGCTACAAAGAGCTTAAGAAGCATTTGCAGGATTATCCGCCTCAAGAGGTCGCAAATATCACAGGGATCGATGTGAAAACACTCTATGAGCTCGCGCGTCTTTTTGTAGCAAACGATGCCGTGCTTTCTGCATGGACGATGGGTGTGAACCAGTCCTTTATGGGAACAGATACGGTCAGCTCCATTATCAACCTTCATCTTTTGACGGGGCATATCGGTAAAAAAGGTGCCGGGCCGTTTTCGATCACTGGACAGTGTAATGCCATGGGAACCAGAGAGACGGGTTTTACTTCCAGTTTACCGGGCTATAGAAACTTTGGCGATGAGGCGGCTTTACAAGAGTATGCTTCCATCATCAATGTTCCTGAAGAGATCATTCCTCGTGAGCGCGGCTATAAGTATGCGGAGATTATCGATGCGATAGATCGGGGTGAGATCAAAGCACTTTGGATCGTGGCTACAAACCCCTTAGTGAGTTTTGTAAATCAGCAAAAGTTGAGAAAAACACTGGCAAAGCTTGACCTGCTTGTGGTTCAGGATGCTTTTTTGGGTGACACGGCACAAATCGCTGATGTTGTGTTTGCTGCTGCGACCTGGGGTGAGAAAGAGGGGGTCTATACCAACTCTGAGCGTCGCTGTAATCGTGCAAACAAAGCGGTAGAACCTGTTGGTGAAGCAAAAAGTGATTTTGATATTATCATAGAGTTTAGTAAATACTTCTATGGTGTCAATGAGTTACTCTTTGCAAACTGGAAGTCACCTGCTGATGCGTTTGAAGAGTGGAAAAAAGTGAGTAAAGGGCAGTTGTGCGACTACAGCGGTATGAGTTATGAACTCATCGAAGAGCTTGGCGGCATACAGTGGCCATGTAACGAAGAGTTTGCACATGGAAGCAAAAGACTCTATACAAAAGATATACCATTTAGAACAAAAGATAAAAAAGCAAATCTTCTGTGTTTGGAGTGGCACCCTATGGCGGAACCTGCAAGCCCTGAGTTTCCGGTGATTTTAAATACAGGACGTACGGTAGAGCAGTGGCATACTCGCACAAAAACACGCTCTATCGACATACTTGACAACCTTGCACCTGAAGCATGGGTCGATCTAAGTCCAAAAGATGCAGAGAAACTCAAGGT
>JALWLL010000046.1 GCA_026996295.1 Sulfurimonas sp. | reverse complement strand
GGCATTTTTACTCGCCGGTGGATTTATAAGCGATAGTGCATCTCTGCCTTTTGTGTTTTCAAATCTTACAAATATTGTGACGGCAAACTATTTCAGTATAGGTTTTGTAGAGTATCTCTCCAATATGCATGTTCCCTATATCGTGAGCGTCGCAGTTACCATAGTTGTTCTTTTGGCACTTCTGAGAAAAGATATACCAAAAATTGTAGATATCAACCTCCTTCAAGATGCTTCTAGCGTGCTTAAGAGTCAAACGCTCTTTTACTTCTCTTGGGCTTTTCTAGCTCTGCTTTTAGCAGGATACTTTATAGGTGATGCGTATAACATCCCTATCTCTGTTTTTGCATTAGGTGGTGGTGTTATCTTTTTGATCATTGCGACACTGTTTCAAACTGTAGAACCGGTGAAAATTGTCAAAAATGCACCATGGCAGGTTGTATGGTTCTCTTTAGGTCTTTACATCGTTGTTTATGGGCTTAAAAATGCGGGGCTTACAGAGCATTTAACAGTATTTCTGAACTACTTAAATGGGCAGGGAAATCTAATCGCCGTAGTTGGAACCGGTTTTACAAGTGCAATTTTGAGTGCTTTTATGAACAATATGCCAACCATCATGGTGATGGATATAGCACTCAAAGATATAGCAAACGATGCTATGATATATGCAAATATCATAGGATGTAACTTAGGACCTAAAATGACACCCTTTGGAAGTTTGGCAACACTGCTTTGGCTTCATACGCTCAACCAAAAAGGTGTAAAGATCGGCTTTTGGCAATACTCAAAATTTGGTCTGATTGTCACACCGCCAATTCTTTTAGTCGTGCTACTGACTTTAGTGTAAAAATACAGGAGTCATAAAATGAGTAATCATCACCATCACGAAGTAAGTGGCAAAAATCTTTTCATAACTATCATACTCAATATCATCATCACACTCTCACAAATAGTGGGAGGGATAATGTCAGGTTCACTTGCACTTCTGAGTGATGCTATGCATAACTTTAGTGATGTTTTAGCACTACTCATAGCATATTTTGCAAACCGCTTATCCTCTCGTCCAAACACTTCAGCAAAAACTTTTGGGTATAAACGAGCTGAGATCTTAGCTGCACTTTTTAACGCTTCTGTTCTTATAGGTATAGCCATCTTTCTAATCATAGAAGCTTTTCACAAACTTTACCATCCAGAAGCCATTGACTCTTTATGGGTTATAGGACTTGGACTTTTAAGCATAGTACTCAATAGCATAAGTGTTTTACTGGTAAAAAATGATGCCCATGATAATATGAATATTAAAGCAGCTTACCTGCACTTACTTACAGATGTTATGACAAGTGTGGCAGTTGTAGGTGGTGGAATTTTGATGTATTACTTCGGACTTTTTTGGATAGATCCTCTCATATCCATACTTATAGCGCTTTATCTTATTTGGGCATCTTTTGGACTTGTTAAAGAGAGCAGTGCTATACTGATGCAGTTTTCCCCTTCTGAGATAGATGTAGCGGAACTCATTAAAGTTATTGAAGAGGAAGATGATATAATCAATGTCCATCATATTCACCTATGGAAACTTGATGATAAGCATATACATCTTGAAGCACACTTGGATTTTAAAAAAGACCTTTCTCTTTCAGAATCAAACGCAGTTATAGATACTTTAGAGCTAAAACTGCACGATACTTTTGATATACAACACACGACTTTTCAGTGTGAATTCCAAAGAGATGACAACAAAAACAAAATAGTATAAAAAGGGGATAATATGTCAGCATGTCATGAGATGAATAATGGTGAAATACTTAATGCCAAACATAATCAGTACCCTCTCTTTAACGCAATTTTATACGGAGATAAAGTACTCAGTGCAAAATTTTCTAAACGCCTTAGTTGTGCTGTCAAACATCTTCCACTGAGAGTAGCATTTAGTTTTGAATATAACACGCAAAAAGCTCTTGACGCTGGAGTCAGGCAAGACCCTACTCTTATGGTAGATGGAAAAATATTTTTAGAGGGGCTCGTGCAAGCCGAAGAGATTACGCAAAAATTCCAAGAATTGCTTAACGCTCAGGAGTAAAAAATGATAGCAACTTTTTTAATTGAGCATTTTTCCTATGCCGTCCTTTTTATATGGAGCATCCTAGAAGGAGAGATAGGTCTCGCTCTAGGTGGTTTTTTAAGTAATGATGGTGGTTTTGTTTTTTACAAAGTCGTAGGCATTGCTATTTGTGGTGCCCTCATAGGAGATATTTCTATTTTTTTAATCGGCAGATATTCTGACACCAAGGTCAAAGTATGGTTATCAAAATATCACTCCCATTTAGAGATAATAAAGAAGTGGTTTAAAAAAAATGTTATTTTACTCATACTTTTTGAGAGATTTATCTATGGAACACACATACCCTCGCTACTTTTCATCGGTATGTCTGGCTACTCATTTGTGAAGTTTTTACTCCTCGATATCATAGGTGTAACACTCTGGTCTTTTGTATTTACCTCTTTGGGCTACTACTTTGGTGAGAATGTTATAAATATCATAATGCTATTGCAACGACATTTATCTGTACTTTTTTTGATACTTTTTGTTTTTGTCATACTTTTTATTCAAAATAGAAAAAAATGAAGCAGTCAACTTAAGCTCATATTTACCATAACTTTGTATAATTCCACTCGCACAATTACTCGCTCGGGTGGTGGAATGGTAGACACAGGAGATTCAAAATCTCCCGCCTTCTTGGTGTGGGGGTTCAAGTCCCCCTCCGAGTACCAAAACTCTTTTTATAACTCTCTTTTACAAATAAAGTGCTAAAATAACAAAAATCTTTTAAGTGACTGTAATGGCAAGCAAAATCATACTTTTTTTACTGTTGGTAAATATTGCCCATGCAAACTATACACTCAAAGAAACCTACTATGTTTCTACAAACGAAATTAACCTTTCTGTTGTACTTCCAAAAACAAAACAAGACCTAAGACTCTACTCCATAGAGCCAAACAGATACACAAAAAGAGTTCCTTCCAAAGAGCTTCTCAAACTTCTAAGCAGATACGGCTATAGTGATGTTAAAGCCCAAAGCAGATTTATAAAGTTCATAAAAAAAAGCCCTGTAAATCTTTCAAATATCCAAAAACAGATAAAAAAGTTTTACAAACAAAAGTATGAAAACATCAATATTAAACATATCGACCTCACTCCTCGTGGATATATAACGTCACTTCCAAAGGAGTATGAAGTTACCATGCCCTCTAAAGCTCATCTGCGTGATCATGGGACTCTCTATATAAAAACAGATGACAAGAAAAAAATATTTTTCGATTATAAATTAAAAGCAGATCTTAAAGTATATGTTGCCAAACACACTATAAAAAGAGATGCTGAACTCTCTATCGCCAATGTTACAAAAAAGAGTATAATGCTGAAAAAATTTAAAGCTATGCCCCTGCAAAGCTTAAAAAAAGAGCTTTACCAGACAAAACACAGTATAAAACGCGGTGTCATTGTTACTCTAAGAGATATCAAAAAACTTGATCTTCTCAGAAGAGGTTCATCTGTGCATGTTTCTTTGCACAATGGAAATGTTGTGATAGAGTTTGTTGCAAAAGCTCTGCACAACGCAAAACTTGGAGAAACAACCACACTCCAAAGAGCTGATGGCAAAAGAATAAAAGCTGTAGTAACAGGTAAAAACAAAGCGGAGATCCAATGAGTGAACCTAAACATCGTAAAATTGTTGTAGCAACCAGTGGAGCCAGTGGAGTAAGGCTTGGTCTTAAAACACTTGAGCTACTTCCCAAGTCTGTGGAGAAACACTTCATAATGTCAAAAAACTCGCAAACAGTTTTACAAAAAGAGCAAAACATCACTCTGCATGACAACGACAATATCGCCGCAAGCATCGCCTCAGGCTCGTTTGGTGTCGATGCGATGATCATAGCACCATGCAGTATGAACACCTTGGCAAAGATAGCATGTGGCATCTCTGACAACCTCATAACACGGTGTGCAAGCGTAATGATAAAAGAGCAAAAAAAGCTTATACTTGCACCAAGAGAGATGCCTTTTTCAGCTATTG
>JALWLL010000045.1 GCA_026996295.1 Sulfurimonas sp. | reverse complement strand
TTTTTTGTTGCTAAAAAAGTTGGGAATACTACTGTAAAAATTGGTCGTCAAGAGCTTCCTAAATCTCTTTCTCCATTTGCATATTCAGAAAGCTGGAATGTATATAAAAATACATTTGATGCGATCTTAGCAGTCAATACAGATATTCCTAACACAACTTTAGTTGGTGCGTATGTTTCTGGAGGTAATAACTCTAAAAACGACATCGGAAATACTACAAACTTAGATGTTGTAACGACTGCCGGCACTACAACTATAGGCGGAACTGCCTACATGTTAACTGCACAAACAACTGCAGTTCCAATGGCTACAATCACTGCTTCATACTACTCTTTGGCAAAAGTTGATGGTGGTCTGGATGCAGATTTAGTAGCTGGTGCAGATACCGGTGCAGATATTATTTGGTTAGATGCTAAAATAGCTCCAAAAGATCTTCCAGTAGGTATGAAATTTGGACTACAGGGTGGTTCGATTATGCCTGATGATTTAGGTGCTGCTAAATTTACAGATACAACGGCAATGGGTGGTAAACTTGGTTTAGCTCCGCTAAAAGCTTTAAATGTTTGTTTGGCATATACATATGTTAGCGGTGAGAAAGATGGTGCTAAAAACTTAGTAGCTGTTAAAAACACTACTGGTGTAAAAACTCCACTCTACACTCAGATGATTACTAATCAAAATGCTATAGCACTCGATGCAAAAACTTTTATGCTAAAAGGTATATATAGTCTTGGTGATGCCGGTAAAATTATCGCTCAAGGTTCTATGACTACAGCGGGTGCAAGAAACTTAAACGGTAACGGTAATGATAGTACTAATTTAGAACTTATCTATAAAGTTAAATCGGGTGGTGTAACTTATTTAGCTGCATTATTTAACACTAAGTTAGAAAACGATGCTGATGCTACAAACACTGTACGTGTTTGGGCTCGTTACAGCTTCTAAAAAGCGATTAGCTTCTAAAATATTCTCAAGCTTTTGCTTGGGGATAACCTCACTTTTTACATTTTCAAATCTTTAATTATGTTATAATCTTTTAAATTTACCACTAAAGAGAAAAGATGAAATCGATTCAAATATTTTTACTGTCAATTGTTTTATTGTTTATGGCTGCCTGTGGAGAGAAAGTGGCTTTTAAGGCGCAAGAGCCTTTATCTGATGCTGCGCTAGTCTATATATATGTATCTCCATACTCTGAACTTATAGAGGGGGGATACAGCTCCTATTATGTAGTGCGCATAAACAATAAAAGGCTTGATGAGCGAGTTTATACAAATGAGTATATCGCACTAGATGTAAAACCCGGCAAAACAACATTTTCAGCTACTAGAGCAGAGATAGAGGAAAAAAAGCTTACTTTAAATCTAGAGGCGGGGCATATATATTATCTAAGAATTACGGGTGATTTAGAAGATGGAAGTTTTGCGTTTGAACGTGTGAGTGAGCAGATTGGTGCACAAGAGATCAAAACAACAGGGCTTTCAGGTTCCATGATAAACTCTCAGAAGTATGTTGTTACGGAACTTGTTGAAAATGATGATGCTACAAAAAGGATACCTAGCTTAAGTAAAATAGATGAGATAGAAAAAGCATATGCCCTCAAAGAAAAAGGGATCATTTCACAAAAAGAGTTTGAAAAACTCAAAGCCGATATCTTGGCAAAATAGCTTTATGACTTTCATCAAAGCTATTTTTATATCTAGCAGATATAATACATACAACAAAAATCACAGGAAATTATATGCTCATTGATAGCTATGAGAGGGTAGTGGACTATCTTCGTGTCTCCGTAACTGAGAGATGTAACTTTAGATGCCAGTACTGTATGCCGGAAAAACCTTTTACATGGGTACCAAAAGAGAATTTGCTTACATTTGAAGAACTTTTTGAATTTATAAAAATAGCTATAGATGAAGGTGTACAAAAGATCCGTATAACAGGTGGAGAGCCGTTACTTCGTGAGGGCTTGGATAACTTTGTCAAGATGATCTACGATTATGAACCAGGTATCGATCTTGCAATGACTACCAATGCTTACCTGCTTAAGGGGACAGCTCAAAAGCTTCGCGATGCAGGACTGAAACGTATAAATGTTTCCATAGATACACTTAAACCCGAAGTTGCTCAGGCTATAGCGGGTAAAGATGTACTGAAAAATGTTTTAGAGGGTGTCGATGAAGCACTGAAAGTGGGACTTAAAGTAAAAGTCAATATGGTTCCCATGAAAGGGATGAATGCCGATGAGATCACAGATGTTTTAGAATACTCAAAAGAGAGAGGCATGAGTATCAGATTTATTGAGTATATGGAAAACAGGTACGCTTCTAAAACTATTTCAGGGATGAAATCCAAAGAGCTCTTAGATATTTTGGCTCAGAAGTATGAGTTTGAAGATGAGGGTTTTGACGGAAGTTCCCCTTCACACTATTATATGATGCAAGATGGGTACAGGTTTGGGATCATCGAGCCGTATGGGGATGATTTTTGCAAACAATGTAACCGCATCCGACTCACTGCAGAGGGGCAGCTTATTCCGTGTTTGTATTTTGATGAGGCGATGAGTATCTCTGAAGCGATCAAGCGAGGAGATATCAAAGGTGCTGCCCTTGTTTTAAAAGAGGTTGTAAGAACCAAGCCTGAGAAAAACCGTTGGGGTGGCGAAGAGGGTGAGTCATCCGAGCGTGCATTTTATGAAACAGGCGGGTGAGTATTGTTGTATCTAGTGGAACATTTTTACTCTATTCAGGGCGAGGGTAGATATACGGGAACCCCCTCTGTCTTTTTTCGCTTTGGCGGATGCAATATGAAATGTGAAGGTTTTGGATGCAAAGAAAAGGCGAGTGACGGGGCTGAAGTTTTAGGGTGTGATACTGTGTATGCAGTCAATAAAGAGCACTTCTCCCACACTTGGGCACAGATACACAGCCATAAAGAGTTACTACAAGTCTTAGAATTATACGAACTTCCAGAAGCTGTTGATATCGTTCTTACAGGTGGAGAGCCTCTTATTTATGCACATGATGAGATATTTGTACTTTTTTTACAAAAGCTTAGAGAGCGTGGACATAAGATAACTTTTGAAACAAATGGCTCCTTGGGTGTTGATTTTGAGAAGTTCCCTGTTTACAAAGAGTGTATCTTTGCTCTTTCTGTAAAACTTTCAAATTCCAAAGAGCCTTTTATAAAAAGGGTTCGAGGAGATGTGATCCATACGATCGCTTGTTGTGCCAAAGAGGCTTTTTTTAAATTTTCTATCGATGCGGCATCGATCGATCTTGGTCTTGAAGAGGAGATAAGCACTATCATTATGCATGCTCCCACAACGCAGGTCTATTGTATGCCTCTTGGTGGAAGTAAAGAGGAGCTGCAGAGCAATACAGAACCGCTTATAGAATTTTGTAAAGCAAAAGGTTATATCTTTAGTGATAGACTTCACATAAGGGTCTGGGATCAAAACAAGGGTGTATAAGGTGAGTTATGATAATTAGAAAAATGTTTACATTTGAAAATGCTCATGTAGTTCGGGGGTGTTCGAGTGTAAAGTGCAGAAGCTCTGTGCATGGACACTCCTATAAGGTTGAGCTGTTATTTGAGTCCAACTTTTTAGATAATGGGCAGATGGTTTATGACTTTGGCTTGATGAAGCAAAACATGAAAGCGCTTATAGAGAGTTTTGACCATGCTATTGCACTTTGGGATGGCGATGATGATGAGTATATACAAGATATGCAAAAGCACTCTCAAAGATGGGTACTGCTTCCTGTCTCTCCATCAGCAGAGCAGTTTGCAAGGGTGATTTTTGTAATGATAGATAAATTGCTCAAGCTTACAAGCAGTGTCAACGGTGAAAAAGAGGTGAAGCTTCACAGTGTCATAGTGCATGAGACGCAAACAGGTTATGCTCAAGCTTTTGAGGATGATGCCTATTCTCACAATATGGGAATCATAGAGCTCTCAAAAATCGTTTTTTCAAAAGATATAGTGAATGGTTTTGAAGATAGTCTGCTTTGGGAAAAAATAAAACAAAATAAGCGTTTTGTAAATCCCAAAGATGTTTAGTCAGGGGTGACTTTTATTTGCTTATGAGACTCATCTGCTC
>JALWLL010000044.1 GCA_026996295.1 Sulfurimonas sp. | reverse complement strand
GGTGACCCGCAGGCCGTTAGCATAATCTAATCTCGATTGAAATTTTGCTATAATATACAAAATAAACTATATGGGGTATATTATATAATGCCCCTAAAAATCAAGACAACATTCCAAAAGATTTAATTTCATCTTTACCTAGCGGCAACTTATTGGCTTTTTTAAACGGAACAGTTTTTGTAATTATAAATCTGGAGAAAAGATGCAAAAAAATGCTTTTTTATTAATAATATTTTTTATTCCAACATTATTGTTTGGAATCTCTATAAGTGAAAAACAACTAGGTATGAAAGGAAGAACATACCCATCACAATTGTCCTATTTCTCTTTTGAAGCTGCTTTTGTTGGAGAGAGAGGTTCTGGTTTTTATGAATATCGTGGAGATTCTGGAAAAAAGTTAATAAAAAGTCAAGATCTCTCCGGCAGTGGAGTTTCTGTGGGGATAGGGTATACATTTTCCAAAATTGCCCATTTTAAATTAAAATATAAAAAATTAACGTATTCTTATGAAAACGATTATAGCACTGTACTAGGTAACGCAGACCTTCGTGAAACAAATTTTTCATGGTCTGCATCAACAAATCTTTCGGGCTATATTCATTTTGAAGTTGGTGCGTTAATGGGTTTTGGTTCAGTAGATTTTGACGAAGTTGGCAGTGCAAATTTTTTTACATATGGTCCAAAAGTAGGTTTTTCTGTAGATATAACGGATAGTATCGAAATTTTTACCGATGTAACGTGGCAACAGCGTTCATATAGTGAAGTAAGAGGATTGACATTTAACAACTATCCATTTGGGTTGGAGATGGGTTTACGATATAACTTTAATTGAGTATTTATATGAACATAGTTAGAGTACCCAAGCCCTTGGTATAACTGCTTGGGTGTTTTAGTTAGTCTCTGTTTTCCAAGATCTCAACAGAGTTGATGGCATCTTGCCCTTGGATACTGTCAAGAACCGCAAAGCTCTCAGCATCATCTTCTTCGATACCGCCAAAAACTGTGTGAACACCATCAAGGTGTGGACACGGCACAAAACAGATAAAGAACTGGCTTCCACCTGTGTTTGGTCCTGCATGAGCCATAGAAAGGCTTCCTCTTCTGTGACGGGAAGTGTTGAGTGCTGTTTCACATGGGATAGCCCAGTCCGGTCCACCTGTACCTGTTCCGTGAGGACAGCCACCCTGAGCCATAAAACCAGGGATAACACGGTGAAAGTTGAGGTTGTTGTAAAAACCGCTCTCTGCAAGGTGTGCAAAGTTTGCTACTGTGTTTGGTGTTTCCTCAGGATAAAGTTTTACCCAAATATCACCTTTTGCAGTTGAAAATTTAGCCCATTGTTTTTTGTTGAGTTCCTCTTTGCTTATATCGTACGTTTTTAATTCGGTTCTTCCAAACATTACATAAATTCCTTTTGGTATTGAAGTTGTATTTTTGAAATTATAGTCAATCTTTCTTAATGATGGAAAGAAGGCTTTGTTTTATTAAAATAACTTTAAAAAAAAAGGAAATTATTTATTCAAGGAAATATAAATTTTACCAAGATATAATTTTCGCAATTAATATTAACAATACAAGGACATTGTGATGTCAGAACAACAAATGAAAAAACAAGTTTTTAAACCAAACAAAGAGTTTGCTAAGACGGCACGCATTAAAAATATGTGTGAATATCATGAGCTTCAAGATGCAGCCATAGAAGACTATGAAGGATTCTGGGGTTCTTATGCGAAAGAGAAAATCGACTGGATACAGCCGTTTGATGGCGTAATGGATGAGTCCAACTTTCCTTTTGTGAAATGGTTTGAGGGTGGAAAGCTCAATGTGTCTGCCCAGTGTATTGACCGCCACCTTGATACGCGTAAAAACAAAGCAGCCATCATATTTGAAGGTGACAGAGGTGACAAACAGATCATCACCTATCTTGAGCTTTATTATCAGGTGAACAAGTTTGCCAACCTGCTTAGAAATGAGTTTGGTGTAGCAAAAGGTGACAGAGTAGTTATCTATATGCCGATGATTCCAGAAGCTGCGTATGCTATGTTGGCATGTGCCCGTATCGGTGCGATTCACTCCATAGTATTTGGTGGTTTTTCGGCAGAAGCACTAAGAGACCGCATAGAAGACGCGGATGCAAAAGTGGTGCTTACCGCTGATGGAGCGTACAGAAAAGACAAACCATATATGCTCAAACCTGTTGTAGATAAAGCACTCGAAGGGGAGACACCTGTTGAGAAGGTTTTGGTGGTGCAAAGAAACCACGAAGATATAGAATGGGTTTCCGGACGTGATTACTCTTATAATGAGATGATAGAGCAGCAAAGCACAGCGTTTGAACCTGAGGTTATGGACGCTGAAGATCCTCTCTTTTTACTTTATACTTCCGGAAGTACGGGAAAACCAAAAGGTGTTCAGCACAATTCGGCAGGCTATATTTTATGGGCACAGATGACTATGGAGTGGGTGTTTGATGTAAAAGAAAACGACACCTACTGGTGTACGGCAGATATCGGTTGGATTACGGGGCATACATATATAGTGTATGGTCCACTTGCAATGGGTGCTACGACCGTGATGTTTGAGGGTGTACCGACATATCCTGATGCCGGACGTCCTTGGAAAATGGTAGAAGAGTACAAGATAAACCAGTTCTATACGGCGCCGACAGCCATACGTGTGCTGCATAAAATGGGAGAAGATGAACCGGCCAAATATGATCTTTCCTCTTTAAAAGTGCTTGGAACTGTTGGTGAACCGATCGATCCGCCGGCTTGGAAGTGGTACTATGAAAGCGTTGGTAACTCAAACTGTGCGATCGTTGACACATACTGGCAAACAGAGACAGGTGGACATATCATCTCTCCGCTTCCGGGGGCTACACCGATCAAACCTGCGTGTGCAACATTTGCACTTCCGGGAATTATGGCTGAGATACTTGACCCTGAAACAGGGGAAAAAGTGGGTGTTGATGAGAAAGGTTATATGTGTGTAACGCGTCCTTGGCCTTCTATGATTCGTGGTGTATGGGGCGATGAAGAGCGTTTTGTGAAGTCTTACTTTGGCGATGTGAAAAAAGATGGCAAGCCGGTTTACTTTACAGGTGACGGTGCCGTGTATGATGAAGAGGGCTACATCACTATTACCGGACGTACTGATGATGTTATCAATGTTAGTGGACACAGAATGGGAACTGCCGAAGTTGAAGCGGCACTCAAAAAAGAGAGTGAAGTTGCCGAGGTGGCTGTTGTGGGGAAACCACACCCGCTCAAAGGTGAGGGGATTTTTGCATATGTAGTGCTTAAACACGGACTTGATGAGAGCCGTTTTGAAGATGATGTAGCAATGGTAAAAGCTCTTAATGGGATCATCAAACAAGAGATAGGAAACATTGCTGTGTGTGACGATATCGTTTTTGTTCCGGGCTTGCCTAAAACACGCTCAGGAAAAATAATGCGTCGTATTTTACGCTCAATTGCCAAAGGTGAAGAGATCACTCAAGATATCTCAACACTTGAAGATCCGAGTGTCGTTGAAAAGATCATCTCTATAGTAAAATCATAAAGCAGGACTCTCCTGCTTTACTCCTCTTGCAATAATGCTATAATTCCATAATTTAAAAAAAAGAGAAACTATGGAACTTTGTGTAGCCCTTGATCTACCCACAAAAGAAGAAAATTTAGAACTTGTTGAAAAAATCAAAGCATATGATGTCTGGCTAAAGGTTGGCTTTCGCTCTTATATTCGTGACGGTGCAGAATTTTTGCAGGATATAAAAAAGATAAATCCCGACTTTAAAATATTTTTGGATCTGAAACTGTATGATATCCCAAATACTATGGCCGATGCGGCTGAGTCGATCATGGGTCTTGGTGTCGATATGTTCAATGTTCATGCGTCCGCCGGTAAACGTGCTATGGAAGCTGTGATACAAAGAATTCAACACCATGAAAAAAGACCCATCGTATTGGCTGTTACGGCACTGACATCTTTTAGTGATGAAGAGTTTCAAAGAGTGTATGAAAAAAACATAGCATATAAGGCTGATCAGTTTGCAAAAGATGCGTATGAGAGTGGTTTGGACGGGGTTGTGTGTTCTGCATTTGAATCTGCATCCATCAAAAAGATAACTTCTGAGAAGTTTATGACTCTTACTCCGGGGATTCGACCATTTGGTGAGGATGCAGG
>JALWLL010000043.1 GCA_026996295.1 Sulfurimonas sp. | reverse complement strand
GAAAAAGATACTATTTATCAAATTGTTAGTAGTGCTGTTAGTAGGTGTCTCTCTTCTAAATGGAGACGAGGGTGTAAAGTTCAAGTATGCCGACACTAACATACAGCGCCAAACACCTACGAGTCAGGACTATATACTCTCTTATAACAATATACTGAAAAATGTTACCCCTTCAGTTGTCAATATATCAACAAAAACAAATGTGAGTGCTGCTACACAGGGCAACCCCTTTATGAACGATCCGTTTTTTAGAGAGTTCTTCAAAGGCTATGGACAGGGAAGAGTTCCAAAAGATAGAATTCAGCGCTCTTTAGGCTCAGGGGTGATTATATCCTCAGACGGCTATATAGTAACAAACAACCATGTTGTCGATGGTGCCGATGAGATCAAGGTTACCCTCAAAGATGATAAAAAAGAGTACGATGCGAAAGTGATAGGAAAAGATGCTAAGAGTGATCTTGCCATCATCAAAATCGATGCAAAAGGGCTTCAAGCGATCACTTTTTACAACTCAGATGATGTCAAAGTTGGCGATATCGTATTTGCCATAGGAACACCTTTTGGTGTAGGAGAAACGATCACGCAGGGGATAGTTTCAGCAACGGGCAGATCGAGTATGGGGATAGCGGAGTATGAAAACTTTATACAAACCGATGCTTCCATAAACCCGGGTAACTCCGGTGGGGCACTTATAAACTCTGCAGGACACCTCATAGGTATAAATTCAGCTATTATTTCCAGAAGTGGAGGCAATGTCGGTATAGGTTTTGCCATACCCTCAAATATGGTCGCCTCTATTGCACCTCAGCTTATTGAAAAGGGTAGATACAGCCGTGCCTATCTTGGTGTAAGCATTTCAGATATCAATGAGGATATGAGTCGATTGTATAACCATAGCTATGGTGCTCTGGTTACTGGCATACAGGATGATACCCCTGCACAAAAAGCCGGTCTTAAAAGAGGTGATCTGATCATCGGCGTCGATAACGATAAGATCGAGAGCGCCAGTGAGCTCAAAAACAAAATCGGCTCCTTTGCTCCAGAGAAAAAAGTTACTATCTATTTTCTCAGAGATAAAAATAAAGAATCTGTTGAGGTAACACTTACATCTCAAGTCGTAAAACTTGCCACCAACAGCTTTGAGTATAAGGGGATGAAACTCCAACCGCTAAGCAGGCTCACCCAACAACAACTTGGTGCAAATATACAGGGTGTCCTTGTAGCAGAGGTAGAGCCGCTAAGCGAAGCTGCCGGCTTGAATTTGGCAAAAGGTGATATAATTATTCAGGTTGAAAATCAAGAGATCAAAAACATAAAAGATTTTCAAAAAGCTACACAAGACAACAATAAAAAAATGATCTACATCTACCGCCAAGGGTATGTATTTCCAATAGTGCTTTAAGGAGAAAAAAATGAAAGTAGTATGTCCAAACTGTTTAAGTGTCAACAATGTCCCTAAAAAAGATTCCTATAAAAAAGCAAACTGCGGAAACTGTAAACACTCCCTGTTAGAGACCAAACCTATGGAGCTTACCCAAAACAACTTTGATGATGTGATCATTAACAGTGATCTTCCCGTCATAGTGGACTTCTGGGCACCTTGGTGCGGACCATGCCAGATGATGGCGCCAAACTTTGAAAAAGCTGCCAAAAATTTTCCGCTCAAAGCCTTGTTTGCAAAAGTCAACACCGAAAATGAGCAAAACCTTGGCGCACGATTTGGTATCAGAAGTATCCCGACTATCATAGTCTTTAAAGAGGGTAAAGAGGTGCAAAGAGTATCGGGTGCTTTAGATGAAGTAAATCTATCCAAGCTGGCTCAGCAGTTTATTTAAAAAAATGGCTAAGTGGATTTAGCCATTTTTTTCACTTCCACAATGATCTCTTTTTGCCTATGGTAGACATACTCCATAAGTATCGATTCGCTGACATCATCTTTTAAAAGATCACAAACAACTTTACATTCACCATCATCACGACAGTTGATAAATGTTGTCTTAGCCTTTAAAACAAGACGCACAAAACCATCTTCATTGGTATGAGTAGGTAACACAAAAGAGAGTGTGATCTCTGCATCTTGTATATTTTTCAATACCCTTGTATTTTTTGTCTTTATCGCTATAGATTTTACCGATATATCAAGTATTTCACCATTTACCGTACCGCTGAGATGAGAAAGTACTACAGGAGTTCTTGTTGAAGAGCTCACTCTGCTATATTGACGTTCATTGGCATTGGATTTTGAAAATTCAAAATTTTCCAATATCGCAACTCTTTTTTCCAGATTGACATATTTAACTTTTGCTCTGATATCTTTTGAGAAGTTTGATGATTGAAGGATAGTTTCCCCCTCATGTTTCATAACAATACCCTGGAGTTGCTCAAATTTTACATAGACCAGATCATCTTTCATTTTTAAGATCTTAGAAGATGTATTGATACAAAGCCCTTTATAGATGTTAAAAAGCTTAAACTCTACTCTGTTAGTAAATGCTGACTCTAAAAGAACCATGATCGCTTCATCAGAATTCATATGTTCATCAACACTGTTTATATACTTGAGCGTACCATTGTTGATCTCTTTTTGTGAAAGACTCTTGTCTAAAATATTTTTCAGTGTACCCAAAACCTTGTTTAACTCAAGTTCACTTATATCAAAAGCATAAACGCCCACCATAGGACTAAACTTCTTCTCTTCAAAGATTTTAATGAGTTGTGTATGAAAAATTTGTGCTTTTTCCTGAAGTTTTTCAAAAGGGATATCTTCAAAAAGACTCACATAAAAATCTTTGTTATACTGCGCTAGAATCAATTTCTTATCCAGTATCACTTCAACTTGTAAAAGTAACTCTTTTATAAGCTCTTGCAGTGCTTCCTCATTGAGATCTATTTGAAGTTTTTGTATGTTTTCTATCTCAATCGTTATGATCGAAAGTGGTTTTTGTGAAATACTCTTTTCTATGATCTTATCTTTTAACATCTCAATAAAACTCAGCCTGTTTGCTATAAAGCTGAGTTTCAACGGTGATGATTCTCTACTAATATAGGGTTCAAAAAGTAAAAGCTTATCATTTTGAGTATTGATCGTTGTGCTTTGCACATGAAATTCTATGCCACGGTTTGCATCATTAACGATCGATTTTTGCATTATCATATCGGAGGAGAGAAGCTCATCCAGATCAAGTTGTGAGCAGATCTTTTTTTCTACCTCACCAAGGTCTCTACACATAAAATCTTCATGCAGTTTTTTACTTGCCAAATAGAGTCGATGATCTTTAAAGAGCATAAAATCTTGCGTTTTTACAATAGTCTTGCCCAATATACTTTGTATATATTCATCTTCGTGGATCTTCAACTCATTGTGCATTCTTGCGATCACTTTATTTATATCTTGGTTTGCCGTTATGAGTGTTTTTACTTTAAGTAAAAAAGCAAGCTGAAAAAGCATAAGGTTATACTCTTTCTCAATTAAGAAATAGATAAGAGGATGTGATTTGGATTCAAAAAGAACTTTCAGCTTCGCAGATATCACTTTATCCACTTTAGCGGCTTCAAAAATATAGATATTTGCATCATCTATGGCACTGACAGAGGAGATATCTACGGAAATCTTCTCATCAAATGCATCTAAAATAGCCCCTACATTTGCAAAAGTACCGGTTTTATTGTAAAGATGACACAGTTTCATATACTAAACTATCTTATGTATGAACAGCAATAATCTGTCACACTCTTTACCACAATATCAAAAGAGCTGTTTGCCTCAACAATAAATCTACACGGTGCTTCCATAGATTCAAACGTATCAGATCCCGGAAATTTCACCTCAATAGAGCCTTCATAAATATCCATGATCTCTTTATCCTCAGTAGCAAATGTATAACTTCCCGGAAGCATAATTCCCAAGGACTTTTGCGTACCGTCTTGAAACTTCACCGTACGGCTTGTTACTTTACCCTCAAAATATATATTTGCTTTTTTTACAACACTTACATTGTCAAAAGTTAACATTTTTACCCTTTTTTAATTTGTATTATAGCTAATAATTAACTTTTAGAAGCTTTTTTCAATCTCACCCTTTGCGAGTGTGTTATGGCAACTGCAATGGCATCTGTGATATCAAGTGGTTTGATCTCTTTTTTTATATTGAGCAGTCTTTTAACCATAAAAGCAACCTGTTCTTTGTTTGCTTTTGCTTTTCCCGTGAGTGCTTTTTTTACCTGAAGTGCCGTGTATTCGTTGAACTGACCAAATTCTTGAAGAAGTTTAAGCATAATAGCACCGCGAAATTGAGCCAGCTTGATGGTTGTTGCAGGGTTGTGTGCATAAAATATATCTTCAACCGCAACTTCATCTATAGTATGTTTTTTAAAGATCATATCTAACCCCTCTACCATCTGAGGAATCTGAAACTGCAAATCTTCCGCTTTCATTTTGATGAGTCCCGCTTCCACCAAGGCAATTTTTCCCCTCTCAAGTGAAATAAGAGCATAACCCATGTTTCGCGTTCCGGGATCTATTCCTAAAATTATCATTTGACTCCAAAGTAAACTTTTAAAATAGTTTTTCACTATTCACAAATTAGTTATGTTTTGCTCAATTATATACAAATCCTTCTCAACATACGCTGTAAAAGGGGTTTTAAATATTCTTATTTTTACTATTCACATTATATATTTTTCTTATTCACATATATTTAACTATTTATTATGGAAAAAACAGCTACTATTCACATAGAAAAAAGAGAAGGTTATTTATGAATATCGGTCAAGAGATTTTACAACTGCTTAAAGAGGAGATCACAGAAGTTGAATACAACAGATATATAAAACAGCTTAGCTATGATCCAAAAAAATCTACTTCTGATCTCGCCATATTTTACGCACCCAATGCTCTTGTACTCAACTGGATCAAGAGTAAATATACAGAAAAGATCTCCCACCTTTTTGAAGTAAAGACAGGTGACAGGGTAAGTGTAAAAATCGCACTGAAAAATCAACTTGACAAAAGAAAAATAAAACAAAAAACAGAGCAAAAGACGATACATTCACTTCTCAATCCCTCTCATACCTTTGATAACTTTATGGTTGGAGGATCCAACCAGTTTGCCTATGCAGCCGTAAAAAGTGTCAGCGAAAAAGCAGGAATTTTATACAATCCCCTTTTTATCTACGGTGGTGTCGGTCTTGGTAAAACGCACCTTATGCAGGCTGCGGGAAATGTGTTTCAAAATCAGGGCAAAAATGTTATCTATACCACGGTAGAGCAGTTTTTAAACGATTTTATCCGTCATGTACGCAACAAAACGATGGAGCGTTTTCAGGAAAAATACAGAAAATGTGATGTTCTTCTTATAGATGATATACAGTTTTTGAGTAACAAAGAGGGTATTCAGGAGGAATTTTTTCACACCTTTGAAGCACTCAAAGGTGTCGGTAAACAGATCATACTTACAGCAGATAAACACCCTAAAAAAATTGCAGGACTTGAGAAGAGGCTTCAAAGCAGGTTCGAGCATGGTCTTGTTGCAGATATACAACCACCCGAACTTGAAACAAAAATAGCCATCATAGAGAAAAAATGTGAAATCAATAAAGTAAAACTCAATAAAGAGATCGTGAACTATATCGCTACCGTTATAGAGAGTAATGTTCGTGAAATAGAGGGTATTTTATCTAAACTCCATGCCTACTCACAACTGATGCATGTTGAGATCACCATAGAGTTTACAAAAAATGTACTCAAAGATCAGCTTCAAGAAAACCGCGCCAACTTAACACTTGATACTATCACCCAAAGTGTGGCAAAAGACCTCAATATCAAACCAAGTGAGATACGATCAAAAGGAAGAAGTAAAAATCTTGTCTATGCCAGAAGGATAGCTATCTATCTCTGTCGGGAACTCACACAAAACACGATGCCGCAACTTGCACAGTATTTTGGTATGAAAGATCACACTGCAATCAGTCATACACTCAAAAAAATCAATGAGCTCATACAAAATGATGAAGATTTTAAAGTAAAAATAGAAGAATTGACAAATAAGATATCCTCATCATCTTAAAAACTCAAAAAAAAAGATATAATTACTCAAGTGAATAAGTGTGAAAAGAGTTCGGTATGTTCATCACATCAAAAGAACTCTGAATATAGGGAGTGTCTAATGATATTCACATTATCACATAGACCTACTACTACATACTAAAATTATATAAAATATATAGGATTTCAATATGAAAATAACGATTTCAAAATCAATCATTGAAAATATCTTGGTGCATGCTCAACCTTTCTTGGAAAAAAAAGATACTTCTCAAATCACTTCACATGTTTTTTTAAATGTCAGTAATTCAAAACTGACTCTAAAAGCTACCGATTATGAAATAGGTTTTTTGGTATCTACTGACAACATAAACACTATGCAAGAGGGTAGTGTGACTGCCAATGGTAAGAAGTTTTTAGATATTGTAAGAATTTTAAAAGATGGTGAGATCAACTTAGAAGTAAAAAATGATATGCTTTATATTTCCCAATCACATTCAAACTTTAAACTTCCAACATTTTCATATACAGAGTTTCCTGAATTTCCATCATATGAAGCAAAAGCACGTATCTCTATAGATTCTCACTCACTTATAGAATCTCTTAAAAAAATTACCCCTGCCATAGATACAAACAATCCTAAATTTGAACTCAACGGTGCACTTATAGATATCAAACAAGAGAGCATAAATTTTGCATCAACTGATACCAGAAGACTCGCAGTTGTAAATATTGCAAATCAAAGTGCCAGTGAACTTTCCATAATACTTCCTAAAAAAGCGATTATAGAGATACAAAAACTGTTTTTTGATGATATTGAACTTTACTATGATGAAACAAATCTTATTATCCACTCTGAACAATATACATTTTTTACCAAACTGATCAATGGTAAATTTCCTGAATACTCAAGAATAATTCCTAAAGAGATAGCACATACTTTAGTTTTGCCAAAAGCATTGATGATAGAATCAATTAAACAGATCACTACGATCTCAACAGATGTAAAAATCACCTTTGTAAATGATACGATTATATTTGAATCACTAAGCGATGACAATATTGAAGCAAAAACAGAGATAAATTTTACAACTCATTTTTCAGAACCTTTCACTATAGCTATTAACTCAAAATATCTGCTCGACTTCTTAAACTCTATCCATTCTTCTGAGTTTGTGATAGGGCTCAATGAAGGCAACCTCCCTTTTATTTTAAGTGACGGAAATTTCAAAACAGTTGTTATGCCGATAGTTATATAACTTTTAAAGTATTTACTTCTGGATTTCAGAGGTAAATACAACACTTTTAAATCTACAAACTTCCTATAAAACTTTCTTTTAGATAAATTTAGATAAAATAACTCTAATTACGCCAAAAATGGCTATGGAGTGTTTAATGGAACAAAATTACGGTGCAAGTAATATTAAAGTCCTCAAAGGTTTAGAGGCTGTTAGAAAACGTCCAGGTATGTATATCGGTGATACCGGTCACAGAGGTTTACATCACTTAGTTTATGAAGTTATTGATAACTCTATAGATGAGGCGATGGCGGGTCACTGTAATACTATTACTGTTACGCTTACAAAAAACGGAACTTGTAAAATCAGTGATAACGGACGCGGTATCCCTACTGATATGCACCCTACTGAAGGTATGAGTGCTGCTACAGTTGTTTTAACCGTGCTTCATGCAGGTGGTAAGTTTGATAAAGACACCTATAAGGTTTCAGGTGGTCTTCACGGTGTTGGTGTTTCTGTTGTAAATGCACTCTCAAGTGATCTTCATATGACCATATACCGTAATGGTAAGATCCATGAACAAGATTTTAAAATGGGGATACCTCAGGGTCCTTTGGAAGTTACAGGAACGACACGTAAAACAGGAACAACCATAGAGTTTGCCGCAGATCCTTCTATTTTTACCGAAACTGTCACTTTTGAGTACGAATATCTTGCAAAACGTTTTAAAGAACTTGCTTATTTAAATCCTTTTATCAACATAAAGTTTAATGATGAGAGAACAGGGGTTAAAGAGGTCTATCATTTTGAAGGTGGTATAGCCCAGTATGTTTCAGATATGAATAAAAAGCAGATAGTGGCACAGGTGTATTCATTTTCAGCAAAAATTGAAGATATAGAGTTTGACATAGCACTTATGTACAATGATGCTTATGATGAAAAACTTGCCTCATTTGTAAATAATATTCGTACTCCAAATGGTGGTACGCATGAAGCGGGTTTTCGTGCGGGTCTAACACGTGTTATTTCAAACTATAACTCTAAAAACGGAGCCGCAAAAGAGAAAGATATAAAAATATCGGGTGATGATGTCAAAGAGGGGCTTATTGCCATAGTTTCTGTTCGTGTTCCGGAACCTCAATTTGAAGGTCAAACAAAAGGGAAGCTGGGAAATACCTATGTAAGACCTTTGGTACAAAAGCAAACCTATGAAATACTAAGTAAGTATTTTGAAGAAAATCCTATAGAAGCAAAAGCGATCGTAAGTAAAGCACTTATGGCTGCCCGTGGTCGCGAAGCTGCTAAAAAAGCGCGTGAGCTTACCCGTAGAAAAGATTCTATGAGTGTCGGAACACTTCCGGGAAAACTTGCGGATTGTCAAAGTAAAGATGCAAGCATTTGTGAACTTTACCTGGTGGAAGGGGATTCTGCAGGTGGTTCGGCAAAAATGGGTCGTGATAGAGTCTTTCAAGCAATACTACCACTAAAAGGTAAGATTTTAAATGTTGAAAAGGCTCGTTTAGAGAAAATTTTAAAATCAGATGAGATCACAAACATGATAACGGCAATGGGTTGCGGGATCGGCGAGGAGTATAACGAGGAGAAACTTCGCTATCACAAGATCATCATCATGACCGATGCGGATGTCGATGGAAGTCACATTCAAACTTTACTTTTGACCTTTTTCTTCCGCCATTTCAGAAGTATTGTAGAAAATGGTTATTTATATCTTGCACAGCCGCCACTTTACCGTTACAAAAAAGGTAAAAAAGAGATCTATTTTAAAGATGACAGAGCTATGAACGATTATCTGATCGATAATGGTATAGAATCTTTGGATGTTGAGGGTGTAGGGCATAATGACCTTGTTGCATTTTTCAAAATGGTGGATCATTACAGAGGTTCACTTGAAGCATTAGAGAGACGATACGCTCTTATTGATCTTATAAAGTATTTTATTGAAAACCCGGATATTATCTCTTTAGACGCAAAAGATCTTTATGTAAAAATTGAAGAGTATCTCAACTCCATTGAAAACAATATACTGACAAAAACAATTAATGAACAAACAAACGAGATCCATATTTTTGTACAAACAAAAGGTGGAATGGAAGAGCTTCTTATCAATGATGATCTTTTCAGCGCTCCACATTTTACAGAAGCAAACTATGTCTATTCAAAGATCAAAGAGTGGGATCTGAGTTTTGACAATGATATTATCCAAGAACTTGAAAATATTAAAGAGTATGCGAAAAAAGGTGCTTATATTCAACGTTATAAAGGTCTTGGTGAGATGAATCCTGAACAACTTTGGGAAACAACCATGACACCGGAGAACCGTGTGTTACTTCAAGTTACCATAGAGGATGCAGAGGTTGCTTCTGACGCATTTACACTGTTTATGGGTGATGAGGTTGAACCTCGCCGTAATTACATCGAAACACACGCAAAAGATGTGAAACATCTGGATGTATAACATCCATGTTACTTCCACATACTAAAGAGAGGGAATACCGTTTTAGGCTCGCACTTAGAATGGGTCTTCCCATTTTTGCCCTAATTTTTGCAATATTTTTTAGTACAAATGAAAATATAAGCACAGTCTTTTATATAGAACTGATCCTGCTTTTTGTTTTTAGTATCTATTTTATACTCTACATCATATACAGAAGCTTTGATATAAGAATCACCGAAGCTGTCTCAAAAACATTTACAAGAGAATATCTTTACAAGTATTTAAAAAAAGAGATAGAAAAAAATAAAGACTATACACTTATACTTATAAGTATAGACAACCTCAATGACATAAATGCCCGCTATGGTTTAAAAAACGGTGATAAGGTACTTTACAAGGTAGCCTCATGGATAGGGGAGTACCTAAAAGAAAAAGATATAGAAAACTTTCCGCTTGGACATGTCAAAGGTGGGGATTTTGTGCTTGGTCTTAAAGGCAAAAAAAGTGAGTATAAGCCTATTTTGGAGCTTATGTGTCTTAAAGCAAGTGAATTTAAAGTTGATGAGATCGAGGTTAAAATCTCTAGTGCTATAACGGAAACCTCCTACTCTGATGATCTCAATTATCTTATTGAAAATCTTTTTGAGCTTCAAGAGGAAAGCAGAACTTCTAAACTTGGATTTAAAAAAGAGGAGATTAACCCAAGTGAATTGGAGTCTTCAGTGATCAATGCGATCAATAAAAAACGCTTTGTTGTGATGTCGCAAACAGTATTTACTCATGATAAAGGGGTTATGAGAGAGTGTTTTTTAAAACTAAAAGCACAAGACGGTAAGATATTGCACCCAAAAACCTATATGAAAGTGATAAATAAACTGGGCTTGATGTCAGAGTATGATTTGATGATTGTAGAAAAAAGCATAGATAACTGTTTAGATGACAAAGAGCAGATCATCGCACTAACGATTTCACCAACATCACTTAGAAACCCAAGATTCTTAGCAAAAGTCAAAGAGCTTTTAAAACAAAATGAAAATATCAAAAGTAAAATTATGTTTATACTCAATGAAAAAGAGTATTATTCACAAATAGAGAGATATAGTTCTATTTTGAGATCACTTCGCAGTATGGGTGTTTTGATAACGATTGATAAACTGGGTTCTTATCATACCAGCTTTTTGTATTTGAGAGATCTGGAGATAGATATGGTAAGATTTGATGCTATCTATACAAAAGATTTACGAAACAAAGGGCAGTATAAAAGTATTGTTGATGGTTTTAATCTTATGGCACATGAAAAAAATGTAAAAACATGGATCAAAATGATCGAAGACAAAGAGAGCAAAGAGACGGCTGTAAAAATGCAAATCGATTATTTGCAGGGGAAATATCTGGCTCCTTTGGAAAAAATATATGAAAGCTAGTTCAATAAAAGGGTTACAATGAAATATGGTGAAAAAATCGTTAATGAATTTGATGTAGAGAAAGATCTGGAGATCTGGCCAAATGAGCATAAAAGAGAGTATCTTATAAAAATGACCTTACCGGAATTTTCCTGTTTGTGTCCTAGAAGCGGTTATCCTGATTATGCAACTATATACTTGGAATATACTCCGGATGAGTTTGTGGTGGAGTTAAAAGCTATAAAACTTTATATAAATTCATTTAGAGACAGGTATATTTCTCATGAAAACTCTGCAAATGAGATATATGAGGTACTACAGAGAAAACTCAAACCAAAATATATGAAAGTTGTTGCTGATTATAATCCCAGAGGAAATGTTCATACCGTTATAGAGATAGACAGCTCAAAAATCTAAAGGAATCGAAATGTTTTCTAAAATTCTTGGTAAAAAAGAAAATAGTGCGACACAAAAACAGGGTGCAAGTACTGAACTGACGCAAAGAATTTCGAGTATGAATCTTACAGAGATGAGAGCATATATCAACAACAAAATACCTGATTTGGAAGTTTCTGAAGAGGGGTTGATAGAGATTTTGAAAAAACTTGTGTATCCGGATAAAAAAACTTCTAAACGTTATATTGAAATTGATGATATGCAAAGTAAGGTCAAAAAAGGCTTGGATCTTATTGTAAGCATAGCTAAACATAAAAAGATTACGGTTGTGGCGATTGAACTTATTCAGGAATATATACAGGTAAGTGAAGATATTATACAAAAATACGATCAAGAACATAAAGAGATCTACGCGTCAAGATTAAAAGACGCTCTTGGCAACGCGGTTAATGTTGTCAATGCCAGATCCAATTTAAAAACAAAAATGGATGTTTTACAATAGTAAATAGCTCTTTAGCCACTCTAAGGCATCTTCATGTGAGCTGAATCTCCCCTCAATCTGGGCTGTGTAGGCATCATCAAGAATGTGTGAAAATCTTTTGGAAGGTTCAAGATTAAGTTGTATAAGATCTTTTCCCTGAAGAAGCGGAGGAGCCTTTTGAGTGAGTATGTGTAACTCTTTTGCTCTTTTTTTTATCATTTTACCAAGAGTGAACTCTTCATTTTTCTCTTCAGCCAAGTACTCTGCTTCAGAGATAAGAAGTAACTTTTCTATATTACTTTTTTGCGCTATTTTGTAGAGTGCTGCATCTTCTATATTTTTGCCTTCAAGAGCAGTGATAGCGTTATAGTTTTCAACAAGATTGATCACCTGTTTTAAAAGCTCGTTTTCGTTTGTGAGTTTTTGAATAAAACTTTTTGTTTTAGTGTAATGTGTTGTGTTTTCAAAACTGTGACAGAGAATACAGAGCATTAAGAGAGTGTCGGTTTTTTCATTATTTGTTCTGAGTTTTGCCATCTCATCGAGTACCCTTAGGGTGTGTTCCCATTGTGATTCATCAATATCCTGTAATTCATGAAAGTGATCAAAAGTACCGAGCTCTTTTAGTAAGATAAATCCCTTGGAGGGGTGAGTAGATTTGAGTAAAAGTTTTTTTATCTCTTGAAATATTCTCTCTTTTGAGAGTTCACTCAAGACATTCTCTGCAACCATCTTCTTGCACACTGTTAAAAGTTTTTTGTCAATACTTAGATCAAACCTTGCATAAAACTGTACAGCCCGAAGTACTCTTAGGGGATCTTGGGAAAATTTATCTATATCTGTAGCTCTGAGTATTTTGTTTTTAAGATCATTTTGACCCCCAAAAGGATCAATGAGTTTTTTTGCAATGGTATCAAAACCTATGGAGTTGATGGTAAAATCGCGTCTTGATGCCGCTGTTTTAAAATCAAGATTGCCATTGTATTGAACTTTGAAGCCTTTGTGTCCCGAAGCTGTTTTAGAGTCGCTTCTTGGAAGGGAAAAGTCAAGTTCAAGATCATCAAGTTGAAGTTTACATACACCGAAGCTTTTTCCGACACTGTTGACTTTTGCAAATTGACTTAAAATCTTTTCAAGTTTTTCAAGTGATGATATATGATAAACCTCTATATCGATGTCTTTGCTCGTAGGAATTTGTAACAATTTGTCTCGGACATAGCCGCCTATAATGATAGGAGTAGCATTTAAACTATTTAGTTTATCAAATATTTTATTTAATTTATTTGGATAATCAATCATTTTTAGCCTTATAATCTATTTGCTATCTATTGAATTTAAAATTATTTTTAAAGAAAAATTTGACTATTCCAAGATAGTAAAGAGTTTCATAGTAATACTTTATAATAGATTGCTTAAAAAGATGGTTCAATCATACAATTCATTCATATTTTTACCTCGTTGTAACACATATTTGGGTATAATCGCGGAAAATTTTCCCAAGAAGGAAACCCCTAATGCAAAAAATTAGAAACATTGCGGTTATCGCACACGTTGACCACGGTAAAACGACACTGGTTGACGGACTACTGGAGCAGTCCGGTACATTCGGTTCTCATGAAAGTCATGATGAAAGAGCTATGGACAGTAACGATTTAGAAAAAGAAAGAGGGATCACGATCCTTTCAAAAAATACAGCTATCCGTTACAAAGATTACAAAATCAATATTATTGACACTCCGGGTCACGCCGATTTTGGTGGTGAAGTGGAACGTGTTCTTAAAATGGTTGATGGTGTTTTAGTACTTGTTGATGCGTATGAGGGTGTTATGCCTCAAACAAAATTCGTTGTGAAAAAGATGCTTGCACTTGGTAAAAAACCAATTGTAGTTATTAACAAAATCGATAAACCTTCAGCTGAGCCGGATCGTGTTGTAGATGAGATGTTCGACCTTTTTGCAGATATGGGTGCAACGGATGAGCAGCAAGATTTTCCTATTATCTATGCTGCTGCGCGTGATGGCATAGCAAAGCTTGATATGGATGAAGAGGGTGGCGACTTTCAATGTATCTTTGAAACCATCATCAATGAGGTTCCTGAACCTGAAGGTGATGCACAAAACTCACTTCAAGCACAGGTATTTACACTTGATTATGATAACTATGTAGGAAAAATCGGTATCAGCCGTATCTTTAACGGTACGGTTCGCAAAGGTGACAATGTTATGCTTGCAAAAGCAGACGGTGAACTTGTCAAAGGCAAGATCTCCAAGCTTATCGGTTTTCACGGGCTTAACCGTATGGAGATAGATGAGGCTGAAGCCGGCGATATCGTAGCGTTTGCCGGGATGGAAACTGTTGATGTTGGAGATACCGTATGTGATCCTGACAATCCTGTAGCACTTGATCCTATGCATATCGAAGAGCCGACACTGACAGTTGTTTTTGCCGTCAATGATTCACCTTTGGCGGGTCAAGAGGGGAAACACGTTACTTCTAATAAACTTAAAGACAGACTTGAAGCTGAGATGCGTACAAATGTAGCAATGAAGCTAGAGACTATCGGTGAAGGGAAGTTTAAAGTTTCAGGTCGTGGAGAGCTTCAGATCACTGTTCTTGCTGAAAATATGCGTCGTGAAGATTATGAGTTTTCTATCTCACGTCCGGAAGTTATCGTAAAAGAGATCGAGGGTGTGAAATGTGAACCGTTTGAGCACCTTGTTATCGATGTTCCTGAAGATCTAAGCGGTACTGTTATTGAGCGTCTTGGAAAAAGAAAAGCTGAAATGAAGTCTATGCTTCCAATGGGGCAAGGTTTCCAGCGTATTGAGTTTGAAATTCCTGCTCGTGCACTTATCGGATTTCGTGGGCAGTTCCTGACAGATACAAAAGGTGAGGGTGTGATGAATCACTCTTTCTTAGAGTTCCGTCCATTTAGCGGAGGCGTTGAATCAAGAAGCTATGGAGCACTTATCTCTATGACTGACGGAGAAACATTGGCATTCTCACTTTTTGGTATTCAAGATCGCGGTGTTCTTTTCATCGGCGTTCAAACAAAAGTGTATGAAGGGATGGTTATCGGTGAGCATTCACGCTCAAACGACCTTGTAGTAAACCCTATTAAAGGAAAAGCTCAGTCAAATGTGCGCTCTTCGGGCGCTGATGAAGCGATCAAACTTGTTCCGCCACGTGACATGTCACTCGAGCGTGCCTTAGAGTGGATAGAAGATGATGAACTTCTTGAAATCACTCCAAAAAGTATTAGAATTCGTAAAAAATACTTGAGTGAAAATGAGAGAAAAAGAGCATCTCGCAAAAATATGAAGTAATATTTCCGGGCTTTGCCCGGAAACTTACAACAAAACTCTTTTAGTCTTTATCGTGCAGTATATCATCGAGTGTTGCAAAAACAGCATCACTCCCTTTTTCTATCTCCTCAAAAGCCCTCACCATCTCCTCAATACTGTAATTTTCCTGAACCATAAGATCGAACACTTTATGGGTGCCGTTATGCACGGTTGCATGTGGAGCTTCAAGTTTTGAGAAGTGGGGGGTGTGTGAAAAGTTCTCTTTGCCATCACCCTCATAGTACCATTTACCAAGTCTACAGTTATGATGATCAACAAATTTGAACTGCTCCTCTTGTGTTATGGCGGAGTAGTAGGTGTTTACTTTCCATAAAATATGGTCAAGCTTTGCCAAAGACATAAAGATACGATCGGTTGTATATCCCAAAGATGAGAATGCTGCTTTCATCTCACTTGAATCTCGCTCAAGTTTTTCATTGAGCTCCATAATAAGGGAGTTGGAGCCTTGTATCCCTTCTTGGATTTCACTAAACTGCTCAGAGATGCTCTCTACATCTTGTTTCATGGTTTGCAGAGAGATGTTGATCTCGCTAACGGCCTTGTCTGTTCTGTCTGCGAGTTTGCGAACTTCATCGGCAACGACGGCAAAACCTCGTCCATGCTCCCCGGCACGAGCTGCTTCTATGGCAGCATTGAGTGCGAGCAAATTGGTTTGATCTGAAATATCTTTGATAAGTGAGAGTATGCTTGTTATGTCATTTGTTCTCTCTGATAAGCCCTGTACAGTTGCCAGTGAGTTTTCAGAAACAGAGTTAAGTCCATCGAGAGTTGTTACGATCTCATTGGTTTTTTTTGTAACATGCTCTATGTTTTCAGCAAGTATGTTTGTTTTACGTAAACTGTCTTTGGAGTTTTCTACAGACTCTGCAAGATTTCCCTGAATGAGCACAATATTTGAGCGAAGATTTTTGTTTTGCATATGCATCAGAGCATCACAGGTGCTTGTATCATCGTGTGCAGTTTGCGTTTTTACAATCGACTCAAGTTCACTAACACGTCTTTTTAGTTCCAGATTTTCATCTTTAAGTAGTTCATTTTCCTGTTTGAGTTTGTTATATTGAGCCTCAGGTATGCCGGTTGTTCCAAAAAGTCCCATGATCTTCCCCTAAATGTCTGTCGAATGTCCACAATTAAAATCAACATACTATGTTTTTAATCATTATAGATTATACTCAAGTAGAGATAAAGATTTTATTAAATTATCATCACAAAAAAAGAAGATGCTCAGTATTTTATTTTACATTGTTTAATTTTCACTAAT
>JALWLL010000042.1 GCA_026996295.1 Sulfurimonas sp. | reverse complement strand
TTTCGTTGAGTTTTTGTCTGTTTGGAAGTTGTGTCAAAGGATCGGTTGAGTAGAGTTTGAGTAGTTTTTTACTCTCTACCAGTTCTGTAATATCTTGTCTTATCGATATATACTCCAGTATTTTCCCATCCTCATTTTTAATGGGGTAAATCAAAGAGTTCACATAATAGTACCCGCCATCTTTTTTTCTGTTTTTTAAAATTCCATGCCAACTGCCGCCGTTTGCTATGGTATGCCAAAGTTCTTGAAACACTTCCTTGGGTGTTTGGGGATCTTTTATGATAGAGTGGTTCTTTCCTAGAAGTTCTTCTCTTGTATAACCGGTGATTTCACAAAACTTGTCGTTCACATAAGTGATCCGACCCTTAGCATCAGCCTTTGAAAATATACTACTTTTATCAACCGCATCTTTATACTGAGCAAGTACTGTTTCTGATTCCACTTCAACTACCTCAAAAAAATATAGCATTAGTATAGCATTAAAACTAAAAATTTATTTTAATTGGTGATAATATAATCTCAAAGTGTTGTTTTTTGAAGAATAGGTCTGCGGTAAACGACAGAAGATTGTCGTTTGTGGTCTCCGCCGTCTGATGCTGCGCATATCAGACTCTGGTGCGCAAGCTAAAAACGAGAAGAAATTCTCATCTGTGGTCTCCGCCGTCTGATGCTGCGCATATCAGACTCTGGTGCGCAAGCTAAAAACGAGAAGAAATTCTCATCTGTGGTCTCCGCCGTCTGATGCTGCGCATATCAGACTCTGGTGCGCAAGCTAAAAACGAGAAGAAATTCTCGTTTTCTTAACGCTTGCTTACATCATACCCGGCATTCCACCCATTTGTGGAGGCATTCCACCCATCTCAGGTGCAGCAGATTCCTCTTTTGGTATCTCATAAATAGCCGCTTCCGTAGTTAGAAGTAAACTTGAAACCGATGTTGCATTTGTAAGTGCCACACGCTCCACTTTCAGTGGATCGATGATTCCTGCTTCAAACATATCTACATATTCACCTGTTGCAGCATTGAAACCTACTGTTTCACTCTCTGCATTTTCAATAGCATTGACAACAACACCGGTGTCATAACCCGCATTTTCTGCTATCTGTTTTACAGGAGCTTTCACAGCACGCAAGATGATCTCAGCACCGATCTTTTGATCACCTTCGAGTCCATCAATATCTACTTTGTTTGCAGCGCGAACAAGTGCAGCACCACCACCGATGACGATTCCCTCTTCCACAGCAGCTTTTGTTGCTGAGAGCGCATCATCTACACGATCTTTTTTCTCTTTCATCTCTGTTTCAGTTGCAGCACCAACTTTGATAACTGCTACACCGCCACTAAGTTTTGCAAGACGCTCTTGAAGCTTCTCTTTGTCATACTCGCTTGTAGTAGCTTCCATTTGTGTTTTTATCTCTTTTACTCTCGCTTCTACCGCTTCTTTGCTTCCCGCACCATCAACTATGACGGTATTATCTTTATCGATCACAACACGAGATGCCTGACCAAGCATATCTATGCTTGTAGATTCAAGCGTATGCCCTGTTTCTTCAGAGATCACCGTAGCAGCCGTTAAAATAGCTATATCCTGAAGCATAGCTTTACGTCTGTCACCAAAGCCCGGAGCTTTTACCGCAGAGATATTAAGTACACCGCGAAGTTTGTTTACAACCAGTGTTGAAAGCGCTTCACCCTCTACATCTTCAGCGATTATCAGAAGCGGACGATTCGTTTTTTGTACCTGCTCAAGCACCGGTAAAAGATCTTTCAAAGATGAGATTTTACTGTCTGCTAGAAGTATCCACGGGTTTTCTATCTCAGCTGTCATCTTCTCCGTATTGGTAATGAAGTACGGGCTTAAATAACCACGGTCAAACTGCATACCCTCTACTACATCAAGCTCATCCACGATACCTTTAGCCTCTTCAACTGTGATAACACCGTCTTGACCAACTTTTTCCATAGCTTCAGCGATCATATTTCCGATCTGCTCATCAGAGTTTGCAGAGATAGTTGCTACTTGAGCGATCTCATTTTTGTCTTTAACCACTTTTGAGGCAGCTTTTAAGTTCTCTAAAATATCCTCACACGCTTTGTCCATACCGCGTTTTACTTCAATAGGGTTAGCTCCCGCAGTAACATTTCTAAGACCCTCTTTGAAAATTGCATTTGCAAGGACTGTTGCTGTAGTTGTTCCATCACCCGCTTCATCGGCAGTATTGCTTGCAACCTCTTTAACAAGCTGTGCACCCATATCTTCTAGTTTGTCTTGCAACTCTATCTCACGTGCTACAGAAACACCATCTTTGGTGATCGAAGGTGAACCGTAACTTTTTTGGATAAGTACATTACGACCACGTGGACCCATCGTCACTTTTACTGCATCTGTAAGTTTTTCAACTCCGCGTGCCAAGGCATTTCTAGCTGTATCTGAAAATATTATCTCTTTTGCCATTCTTCTCTCCTTAACCTATTATTCCAAAAATATCATCTACTTCTATAACTAAATACTTCTCACCCTCAAGTGAAACCTCATTACCGCTGTATTTACCAAAGACAACTTTGTCACCACATTTTAAGTCACTCACTTGCGAACTTGTAGCAACCACTTCACCCTGTGAAGGTTTTTCTTTTGCATTATCCGGGATAATGATTCCAGAACTTGTTGTATTTTCCTCTTCTAGTCTCTTTACGAGAACTCTTTTCCCTAACGGTGTAAAATTCATATAAGCTCCTTTAAAAAATATAATTTTATAGTGGGAATACTACAAAAAAAAAGTAAAAATGTCAATACCTTTAGTTGTAAAGACTAAACTTACTTTACAGTTTAGCATAAGAGAAGTTTAGCTTATTAAACAACACAATATAAATAGACAAATTTCACGCTATAAAAGGAAAATAAAAGCTTTACTTGTATATAATTCCAGCCTCTTAAATAGATGTCAGGGTAGCTCAGCTGGTTAGAGCACTGGTCTCATAAGCCGGGGGTCGGGGGTTCAAGTCCCCCCTCTGACACCATCTTCAAAAATCTTCAACTTTATATCAAGCAAAAAATCATATCAGACAGTGACAAAGATTATTTTAGTGCTTTTGGGTCTTTGCAAACTCTTTTTCAACGATACTGAGTGCATCTAAGAACTGCTCTGCATCTATAGCGCCCATAATAGGCTGAAACATTGGCTCACCACTTGGCTTTAAAAACCACAAAGCGGGTGTTCCCGGTCTTCGTAGCTCTTGTGGCATATAATCATTTTCATCTGAATAGGTGATGACGGATACAAACTTTTTGTTAAGCTCATTGATAACTTTTTTATCTTCAAACGTTGTCTCTTCCAAAATAACACAATATTTACATGTGTGTCTTGAGGAAACAAGCAATACAGGCTTGTTTTCTTTTTTTGCTTTTTTAATAGCCGCAGCATAATCTTTTGCCCAGTGGATCCCGTGCGAAGAGCTTAGAGATGTTTTTTCCATTAGTTTAAATGTCGGAGCTTGATGCTGCGCATCGCTAGCTAAAGAAAGTGTTGCACAAAAAAGTGCCATATATATAAACAGTTTACCCATGTTTTTTTACCTTTTTAAGAAGTTCTTTGGCACACTCCTGTGCACTTTTATCGGTTACATCGATCACTACATCAGCAAGAGCCAAGTACTCAGGACGTCTTTGCTCATAAAGCTCTTTTGCCTTTTTCAAGTCACTTAGAAGTGGTCTTTTTTTTAGCTTTTTTGCCGCATTTGGATGCTCTTTGATTCTTTTAATAATAGCATCAAAAGGGGAATCCAAAAGAACTATTGTACCGATTTTTTTCAGATTTTTTACTTTATAAAAACCGCCGCCTGTTGAGATGAGGGTGTTTTTTACACTGCTTTGCAGCCATTGGGCTATGTCTGCTTCAAGTTTTCTAAAATAGCTCTCACCCTCATTTTCAAAGATTTTTTTCACTCTACGATTTTCCATACTCTCTATAAGATCATCCGTATCTATGGCTATGTACTTGGAATGCTTGATCACTTCTCTTGCGATACTCCCTTTACCTACACCCATAAAACCTATTAAAACAATATTTTTCAAAAATTTTCCTTTTTATGAACTAAATGCACTCATATCAAAATCCGGTTTGGTTTTTTTAGTCTTTACATACACCAAAGCAGCTGTTACGATATTGTACTCAAGAAGTGCCATACTCAGTATAAATGTTACTGCAAACAACGGCAATACAAAGGGCATAAAAAATGCACAAACAAAACCAAGCAAAGAGACTATAAAAAGAACAAACTGTGCCGTTGCGAGCTTTTTATTGATCATCTCATTCATAGTCGGTATGCTCATATAACCCATGGCGTTAAGGTGAAACCACACAAGAAACGGCACTATTTTATAGAGCATACCCACCATGATCGAAAGTACAAAACCCCCGCCTATAAATATGGCTGTGATCACGATATGTTCACTTGAGAACCACTCATCAAATATCCATACAAAAGTACCCAGCGTTAAAAATATACTCGCACTTCTCCAGTACCAGACCGTTACATCGCTGATGGGACGACGGCGGGCATTTAACTTTTTCCATACAGTGGTTGCAAAAGCCCAAAAGAACAAAGCGATCCAAAACTTTGCAAAGACAGACAAGGGTTCTGCAAAAGCGTTCAAAGCTAACCACAAGAGCAAACCTGCAACAATTAACCATATCACTCTTTTTTTACAAAAGCGTTTGAACTTTGGTGCAACATAGAACATCGGAAGTACCTGAAAAGAGACACCGATTATCAAGACACCGCCAAAACCAAAAACACCCCATACACTGTGTGTGTTTGCTATGATCGTATGGTATGTAGAGAAATCCTCATACATATAGGAGTAGAGCAAAAAAAGCCCCATAAGCACCGTAAAAAATGCAAA
Organism: Sulfurimonas sp.; assembly: GCA_026996295.1. Taxonomy (GTDB): domain Bacteria; phylum Campylobacterota; class Campylobacteria; order Campylobacterales; family Sulfurimonadaceae; genus Sulfurimonas. Next base: position 11,779 of record JALWLL010000042.1, on the reverse strand, counting down.
AAAGAGACTAACACCCATCCCTCTGACAGTTGCCGTAAAGTTCTTTACTTGCATAATTGCAATAGATATGGCACCAATCATGATCAAAAAACCGCCCCCTAGACCCACTAAAGCAAAGAGAGCAAAAACAGAATTTTGAAAGTAAAGCCCCGCTATCATACAAAGCAGTCCTACAACTAAAAGCATATGCGAGAGTGTCGTGACCTCTTTAACCCTTGGTATCTTTACACCCGCTAAAACAGGAAGCATTTGTGTCAATGCACCAAGCATGACAAAGCCCAAAAAACCTATGGTTATAGCATGTACACTTACAATACTTTCCAAAGAAAAACGGTTACTCAGTGCAGCGGGATCACTCAAAAGCAGTAAAAAACCTGTGATGATCCCAAATATCGGAGCAGTTAAAAAAAACCTTAGTGGTGCTGAGATAGGTGGAGCCTGATCTATGGAGAGTCCGTTAAAATTCACTCGTAACCCCTACTCAACAATCATAGACTCCATCATATCTACGATTCTATCAGACTCCGCACTCAAGTGTTGTTGTGCCATCGAGTAAAGCATCTGCTCCTCTTTCATATTATGCTGTTGCATAAGTATCATCAAAGTCTCTGCCAAACCAAAAAACTTATCTTTGTTGCCGGCTTCAAGAGCTTCTCCCATCTGTTGCATAAGTGAACGCATCTGAGCATGTTCATGTCTCATCATTGCCGTTGGACCCTCTGTCATACCTGTTTTGTTCTCAAACTCCAAGAACATCACACGCTCTTCCATCTGAAAATGTCTCTCAGTATCTGCCACAAATGCTTTGTAAGCCTCTTTTGCATTTTCAAGTGATTGTGTTGCCGCATCTTCCATAGCAGCGAAAAGTTCGTCACATTTTCTATGATCAGTTGTTAAGTATTCTTTAATTGTAGCCATTTGTTATCCTCATAATGTAATAATTTCGTATTATATATCAATGGCCATTGGTAAAAGATAAATTTGCTAACAAATTGTTAAAGCATTGATTAATGGCTTATGAACTATAATATCTCTTTTAAAAAATCAACACGGATATATTATGCAAAATACAAAATTTATGACTCTTGGATTTGCTTCCATCAGTCTCGCCATAGCCCTTTTATTTTCAACAAATCTCTTTGCAGAAAATAAGGTAAACCAAGAAGACTCCGAGGCTTCCAGACTGGAAGCACTTGCAAAGTTTACAAAAGTTATCAGTATTGTAGAGCAGTACAATGTTGATGAAGTTTCCATTGAAGAGTTAATGGACAAAGCCCTTGAGGGTATGATGAGCAACCTCGACGCGCACTCAAGTTTCCTTACACAAAAAGATTATAAACAACTCAAAGTGCAGACAAACGGTGAGTTTGGCGGACTTGGAATCACAGTAGGAATCAGAGACGGTGCGCTTACTGTTATCGCACCGATTGAGGGAACACCGGCAGACAAAGCAGGCCTTAAAGCGGGTGACATCATCCTTAAAATCAACAACAAATCAACCCTGAACATGACTATAGATGAAGCAGTAGCGATCATGAGAGGAAAAGTAGGCACACCGATAGACTTGACCATAGTACGTGAGGGAGAAGCAAAACCACTTCCTATCCACATCGTCAGGGGTATCATCACCATCCAGTCTGTTTATACAAAAAAGATCGGTGACAACATAGAGTACATCCGTGTAACAAGCTTTGACAAAAAAGTTGTCGATGATGTTACAAAAGCGATCAAAACCAAAGCAGCTACAACTCAGGGGATCATACTTGATCTTAGAAACAACCCGGGCGGGCTTCTTGACCAAGCGGTAGGACTTGTGGATCTGTTTGTGGATAACGGTGATATCGTTTCTCAAAAAGGGCGTAAAGAGATCGATAACAAAACATACTCAGCATCTGCGAGCAAGACCATTACACACAAACCTCTGGTTGTACTCGTAAATGGTGGTAGTGCAAGTGCAAGTGAGATCGTAAGTGGTGCTCTGCAAGATCACAAACGTGCAGTTATTTTGGGTGAGAAGACTTTTGGAAAAGGAAGTGTTCAGGTTATTTTGCCTATCACCGACAAAGAGGCTATCAAGCTCACTATCGCGAGGTATTACCTTCCAAGCGGAAGAACCATACAAGCTGTTGGCGTTACACCAGACATAGAGGTACTTCCGGGTGAGGTAAAAACACATAAGAACAGTTTTTCAATAAAAGAAGCTGATCTTAAAAAACACCTTGAAGAGGAACTCCAAAAAGTTGACGGTAATAAAAAAGAGAAAAATGAACCAAACTCTGAAGATAAAAAAGATATAATTACACCAGAAAATTTGACAAAAGATATTCAGCTCAAAGAGGCGGTTGATATCATTAAAGCTCTAATCATAGTAAAAGGATAGATATGAACATGGAAAAAAGAGAACTACTCTACGAAGGTAAGGCAAAGAAGATCTTCTCAACTGATGATGAGAACCTTGTAATTTCAGAATTTAAAGATGACTTGACGGCATTTAACGGTGAAAAGAAATCTTCAGAAGCCGGAAAAGGTGCTCTCAACAACAAGATCTCAACTGAACTTTTTAAACTTTTAGAGGAAAAAGGTATTCAGACACACTTCGTGGAGATGTTAGATGACAATCATATGTTGCACAAAAAAGCTGACGTAATTTTGATCGAAGTTATTGTCAGAAATATTGCAACGGGAAGTCTCACACGTAACCTTGGCATAGAAGACGGAACAGTTCTTCCTTTTACACTTGTTGAGTTTGACTATAAAAATGATGATCTGGGTGATCCAAAGCTCAACGACCAACATGCCCTTATCTTAGGTCTTGTTGATTTTCAAGATGAGCTTGACAAACTTCGCAGAATGGCAAGACAGATCAACGATATTTTAAAACCCTATTTTGCCGATAAAGGTTTGAACCTTGTTGACTTTAAACTGGAATTTGGAAAAGATGCTACAGGAAACATCATACTTATCGATGAGATCTCACCGGACAACTGCCGTTTTTGGGATACACAAAGTGGTGAAAAAATGGATAAAGACAGATTTCGTCAAGGTCTTGGTGGACTCACAGTAGCTTATGAGCAAGTTTTAAATAGAATATTAGGAAAGTAATTATAATGAAAGCAATAGTAAATGTATCTTTAAAAGCAGGTGTTTTAGACTCTCAGGGAAAAGCTGTACATCATGCACTTGATTCTCTTCATTTCAACGGCGTAGAAGATGTTCGTGTCGGCAAACAAATAGTTCTAAAACTAAACGAAAATGACAAAGAAAAAGCTATGGCCGATGTAACAAAAATGTGTGAAGAACTTTTAGCAAACACAGTCATTGAAGATTACGAGATCGAGCTAGTATAATGAAAGTAAGTATTTTACAATTTCCGGGTACAAACTGCGAGTATGATACACAACACGCATTTGAATCTCTTGGTGCCCACACTGAAATAATCTGGCATAAATCAGAGACTATCCCTTCTGATACAGATCTTCTGGTTGTAGCAGGCGGCTTCTCTTACGGTGATTATCTCAGAAGCGGTGCGATCGCGAAGTTCTCTCCGGTTATGAAAGCTGTCTCAGCATATGCCAAAGAGGGCGGAAAGATCTTAGGTATTTGTAACGGTTTTCAAGTACTGACGGAAGCCGGTTTACTTCCAGGTGCACTCAAAAGAAACGAGCATCTTCATTTTATCTCCAAACATCATCATCTGCGTGTACAAAGCAATGAAAATGTTTTCTTACAAAAGCTTAACAATGGTGATATCGTAAATATCCCTATAGCTCACCATGATGGAAACTACTACATTGATGATGCGGGTCTTAGTGAGTTAAAAGCCAATGGACAGATCCTTTTAACATACTGTGATGAGAGTGGCAATGAAAAAAATCCAAACGGCTCTGTAGAATCTATTGCCGGTGTTTGTAATAAAGAAAAAAATATTTTCGGACTTATGCCTCACCCTGAACGTGCAATGGAGTTGATACTTGGAAGTGATGACGGTGTAAAAATGCTGCAGGGATTTTTAAAGTAGTGACCCGATTTTTTCTTGTTTGTGTATTATTTTTAGCTACTCTGCAAGCTAACGAACCGAGTGCTTATGATTTTGACAACACGTACCTCTTTGATGCAAATCAAACATCATTTGATGAGAACATAACACAAGATGAAAATGAAACGCCACAAGAGGTCATAAGCTACTATGCACAAAAAGTTCTCTATCTAAACTATAAAGATATTCCACCCAGAGTTTTAAAGGGTGAAATATTTTCAGTTACTCTCAAAACACTCGCTACCATTAAAGACTACGCTTATATACGATATGATCTTATAAACTACAAAGGTGTTGAGCCCTTAAATGACATACCCTATACCGCTGAGGGTGACAAATATAACTATGATACTTTTTATTTTTTAGCCACACAAGGTGAGATAAGGCTTCCCGATTTTAACGCATCCATAGTCACTAACGAGCCAATCAGATATAAATCAACACTTCTAAAAGGTCAAGATCTCAACGTCATCACCCTCAATCCAACAAAAAAATATGCAAACATCATAGCAAATGATTTTGAACTTGTGGAGTACAAAACAACAAGTTACGATGATAAACATAATATTTTGATTTTTATTGCCGAGGCTACGAACTGTGATATCAAATCGCTACACCTTCAAAATGTTTATAAGCAAGGTATAGAGTCCATTTATCAGTCCATATTTGATTCACGCATCACCTATTATGCCATCATAGATAAAAGAATAGAGAACTTTTCATTTTCCTATTTTAATCTGAAAAAGAACAGCTTCTCAGTTATAAATATCCCCATCATTGTTCATGATGACAGTGTCACAACACAAAGTGATCTTAAGCCAAAAGATCAATCTCGTGAACGCCTAAAAATGGCTATCGTTGCGGGTGTAGCTCTGTTTATGTTTGTGTTGATTATACTGACAAAAAAATATGCTTATCTTGTACTGATCGCTGTTCCTGTGGCATATATAGTGTATATATCGGCTCCATCCAAGGAGGTTTGTATCAAAAAAGGTGCGAAGATTCATCTGCTTCCGGTAAATAATGGTACAATATTTGAAACAACATCAAGCAGGTACTTTTTACAAAAAGAGGGAAGTGTCAAAGATTTTGTCAAAGTAAAATTAAAAAATGAAAAAATAGGTTGGGTTAAGAATGAAGATATTTGCTCATATTAGTTGGCTTTATGCAACTATTATCATATTTATGGCACTTACACTCATGATCGTGATATTTAAGATCGTTCCAAGACCTTATGCCCAAAAGATCTCAGCATGGTTTATACGCCTCAGTACATTTTTCACAACTGAGATAAAAGGGAAAGAAGATCCTGAAGCTCAAATGTACCTGCTCAATCACCAAAGTGATCTTGATATAGAGGTGCTTGAGAGCATCACAAAACGAGATCTTGCATGGGTCGCCAAAAAAGAACTTTTTGATGTTCCTTTTTTTGGTTTGGCTTTAAAACTTCCAGAAGATATAGCAATTGAAAGAGAGAGTAAAACCTCCCTCATCAAACTTCTAAGAGAAGCAAAGGACAGGTTGGATAAGGGAAGGGTTATCACTATGTTTCCGGAGGGAACGCGGTCACGAACCCAAAAGATGCTTCCTTTTAAAGCCGGTGCTAAAATAGTTGCCGATAAGTATAAACTCAAAGTACAACCCATAGTACTCATAGAAACAGCAAAGTGCTACAATGTAAAAACTTTTTACTATAAACCAAAACGTATTAAAGTTATTTTCATGGATTCATTTATTGCAGATAAAAGTGATGAGAACTGGTTACAAGATCTACGCATAAAAATGCAAAAGGTATATGATGATGAGCTGGCAAACAATTCTGGCAATAGGTAGCGGCGGTTTTATCGGTGCTGTTCTTCGTGCGTATTTAAATGGGCTTATCTCCCATAAAGTACCTCATGAACTCCCCTTTGGTACGCTTGGTGTTAACCTCATCGGTAGTTTTATCATGGGCGTTCTCGTTGCTTACTTTATGTACACGACATTTTTTTCTTTGCATACAAAATCATTTTTATCTACCGGTATATTGGGAGCTTTGACAACCTACTCAACTTTTGCTATTGAGAGTTTTTTACTTCTTGAGGGTGGGCATATCTTTTTAGCACTTCTCAATATATCCCTCAATGCGATCGGAACTGTTTTTATGGCGGGAAGTGGCTTTTACCTTATGAAGTATATCTTTAAATTTCAATAATCTCATCGGCACACCATCTGGCTAGCTCCATATCATGTGTTATGAGCAATATCCCCATCTCATGAAGATTTTTCATCAACATAGCCATCACTTCTAGCTGGATTACATTGTCAAGTGCAGAGGTTGGTTCATCTAAAAGTAAAAGTGAAGGTTTCATAAGCATTGCTCTTACGATAGATGCGCGCTGAAGCTGCCCGCCTGAGAGTTCATGTGGAAGTTTCAAAAGCATCTCATACTCCAAGTTTACATTGCCAAGATACTTTTGTATATCTTCAAGAGGTGCAACATCTTTTATCTGGTTGAGCAGTGTATAACTGGGGTGAAATGAACTGTAAGGATCTTGAAAAACTTCTGAAACTCTTGAGGCCTTGATCTCACCGCTCAAGGGTTTGAGGTTGTTAAGTATCAACTCAAAAAGTGTGCTTTTTCCTGCCCCACTCGCTCCTACTATCGCTTTGAGTTCCCCTTTTTTTAAAGAGAGTGAGAAGTTGTCATAAAGTAAGGTCTCTTTCGTATATCCAAAAGAAAGATTGCTGACCTGAAGTACCCTCTGCAAAGATCAGCTCTTTTTGAGTGCAAAATAGTACTTCGCCAATTGTCTGTAAAGTACTTCGGGCTTGATATCACCATTTTCTTCCCAGATACGTTTCATAACTACATTGTCCTCTTCACCATCCCATATCTTCATATAGCTACCGTCCTTATAACCGTTATCCTGACGGAATTGATTGAGAATATTTTTTCCAACATAGAGTTTGTAAAGTGTATGCAGATCAAGTCCACTCATCACTACGAGATCGAAAAAAGCATTGATGAGTGCATCAAGATCACTCTCTTCTTTTTTCAAAACAAGACACATAATATCTTCAACTTTAGCGATCACTTCTGTATCTGTCGCATATGTATGATTTATAGTATCTATCTTTGAGAAGCTTGGAAGTGCCGAAATATTAAGTGCCATATCTTCTATATTGCCTTTCATATTTCGAGTGTAGTCCTCTATGGCTAAGCTCATAATAAAATGCCACACATCTACCACTTCGATTTGCAGGTTATCCCAGTCCGGTTCCTGATGGATACTTTTCCAGTGCTTCCATGCAAATGAGTCGATCATCTCTGCACACTCCATGTAGATACACCGCTTCCAGTTTATTTTTTTGCCATTTTTTGTAACGCCATCTGTCCACTTTTCTCCATTTGTTGCATCATTAAGCTGTGCCTGGAGCTGTAACATGAGTAAAATTTTGTCCATGAGATTCTCTTTATAAATTTAATTTTGATATTTTACCTAATATGCTAAAATTCCCCACTTAAATAAAGAGACTAATATATGAAAAGAATCAACTGCAGAAGATGTCAACATTACTTTGTTACCTGGCAGGCCGGCAAACCTCACGGTTGCAAAGCCTACGGATTTAAATCTTCCCAACTCCCTTCCATGGTAGTTTTTCAAAGTTCAGGAAGTGAGTGTGCCTTGTTTACTCCAAAGAACCCAGGCAGTTGCAAATAGTGCTACTCTTTTTCCCAAAGAATTTTTTTACCAAATCCGAGTCTGTTATCTGTGAGCTTGAAAAACTCCACTTTTATACACCAAAGCTTGGGCATAAGAGCACGAGAGTAGGGAAACGTTGCAAAATAAAGTTTCTCCAAAGAGCTGTTTTGCACTGCTTCGAACCTGCCTCTAAATTGTAAACCCTGTATCTGGGAGACCTTTGAAGTTTCAAGTACAATAGTGCCGGCGACTTGTGGATTTTTCTTTATATGTTCTATGTGGCGCGTATCATCAGCACTTGCGATGACAAAACAAAGGCTCTGCTTCTCAAATGCATAAAACAGATTACAGGCACTCAGCTCATTATCTGCATATGTAGCCATACTCATAACATGGTGTGCATCGATAAAAGAAAATATCTTTTGAAGATCTTGACTCATAGAATTATTTTAAACAGATAGTTCTCAAGACCCTCAGCATCTGTTATCTCTCTTTTATCCAGCATCATCTTGGCAAGTTCATCACAGCAAAGAACCTCGTACATCTCCATAGGACTCGTTATATTGTAATAACTTTTCATAAACTCAAGCAAAGCTTCAAAGTTATCACCCTTTTTATTTCTGTATTTTTTAAACTCTTTAAATTCATCCCAGTTAATTCGTATCACTCGCTATCCCCACATCTTTTTTTAAGAGCACTCTCTAAGAGCGCAAGTATCTGTGACATTCTATCATCACTCACAGCAAAATTCAACCTCATAAACTGACTTCCGCTTCTTCCAAAGGAGAGTCCCGCATTGAGACCAAGTTTTGCCTCTTGTATGAAAAACTCCCTGAGTTCTTTATCCCTTAAACCCATACCGCTACAATCGAGCCATGCAAGATAGGTTGCTTCTATGGGTGTGACCCTGATCACTCCATACTTTTCACACACAGCGCTCAGCCTTAGAAAATTTTTATAGAGATGTCTCTTAAGATCTTCTAGCCAAGTGCTGCCTTCACTGTAGGCCTTCTCAAAAGCAACATGGCTCAACACACTTCCCTGAGCAAAATGGATACGTTCATACACCTCTAAAAAACGCTCTTTGAGCGCTTTGTTTTGGATCACCACACTGCTCATGGCAAAACCTGCCATATTAAAAGTTTTACCGACTCCAATAGCACTGATTGTGATCTCTCTGGCTTCTTTGGAGAGTGAAGCAAAAGGTATATGCTTATGTGGAGCATAGACCAGATCTGAATGTATCTCATCTGCAAATACTACGATATTGTGCTCTAAACACACTTGCAGTATCTGTTCTAACTCCTCTCTCTTCCAGGCTCTTCCAACAGGATTGTGTGGTGAACAGAGTAAAAGCAGTTTTGTTTTACCATCTATTTTTGATATAAGATCCTCTATATCAAAAGTATAGTGCAGGTTCTCATCTTGTTTGAGTGGATTAAAAAGCACCTCTCTTTTTGCTCGTTTGACACTCTGAAAAAAGGGTGGATAGACCGGTGTTTGCACTATCACCTTATCACCCTGCCCACTAAAAGCCTCAATGGCAACACTCATAGAAGCGACAACAGAGTGGGAATAGATAAAATCCTGAGTCTCAAACGTAACACCGTGCTGTGTTTTCATCCATTGTGCCTGAGCTTCAAAAGCACTCTTTGGCACCTCCTCGTAGCCCACTACAGGGTGCTGTAGTCTTTTTTTGACTGCTTCAAGAACAAAAGGGGGAGTATCTATATCCATATCTGCCACCCAGACAGGGATAACATCTTGCGTGCCAAAAAGCTCCTCTCTTAGGGTGTATTTTTCAGCATTACTCCCCTCTCTTGGTGTGGAGCTGCGAAAAGTATAACTCATCTTTTTTTCCAAACACTGACTTCTGAGATACTATGCTGAAACTTTCTTTTTGTTTCTCTGATGACAAACTCCAAATCTTGAGTATGAAGAAGTTCAAATTTTTCACATAAAAGCTCTTTAAGCTTCTCTATGGTGTATATTTCATCTCCCTCTTCATCTTTATATCCACCGATCCAAAACTCTTTTTTTGTAGAGCTTTCTTGCCAGGTATATGGAGACGCTATCACTAAAATACCCTCATCGTTGAGTCTTTGCTCAATGCCATCTAAGAAGAGTCTTGGGTTATAGAGTCTGTCTATAAGGTTTGTAGCCATTACAAGATCATACGAGGTGAAGTTTGGTTTTAAGTTACATGCATCACCCTGCCAAAAAGAAACCTTCTCTTTGATCTCACTAAAGCCAAGCTCTTCAATACTAACTTTTTTATACTCTTTTATCTCCCCCTCTACCACACTGCTGTAAGCAACATAGCCCTGCTCTTTGAGTTTGACTCCAACACCTATGAATCTGGCAGAAAAGTCAACACCCTCCACCTCATCAAATTCATGGGCAAGCTCATAAGTAGCCCTACCCGTAGCACATCCAAGATCAAGGGCTCTGTTTTTTTTCTTGACGTACTGTAGGGAGAGTTTTGCCATCTCCTGTGCAAAGTTCTTCACACCAAAGTACTCCCCTCCATACTGAAATTCACAATATTGGGAAACAAGCTCATCCGACTCATAAATATCATCACTTGAGCTCTCTTTTTTGTTTGATATCACATACCTGAATCCTGAAAACTGAGGGAAATGTTTGCGAAAAGCATAACGGGAATGCTTCATAATCAAGTTGCCGCTACTTGCCCATGACGAGCCTAATATAAGTGCATGTTTTTCATCAAATGTGGGCACTGAAAAATCATCATATGCTTCATGCACCTCAAACCCTTTAAAGCCCCGTATCGGCGTGCGGCTCCACTGCCATACATTCCCAACAACATCATAAATACCGTTGAAGGAAAACTCATTGACGGGGCACGGTGATGCATAATGGTAAAAATTCAAATTGGCTCTGCTTTCATGAAATTCAGGAAGATCTTGGAGTGACGCATAGTCATATACTGCTCTGTATTCTGCTTCACTTGGAAGCGTATATTCACGACCCTCTTGTTGTGACTTGTAGCGACAAAATGCTTCTGCTTCCAAAGCGTTCACCTCTACAGGCCAGTCAAGTGGCAAGGGTATCTCTTGTGCCAAAGTTCTGTAAAAAAAGCCGTTTTGCTTTTTCACCCAAAACAGAGGATGCTTTGCACCGCTTCTCTCTAAAAAGTTTTGCCCCTCTTCATCCCAGTACTCTTTTTTATCATAGCCTCCATTCTCTACAAATGCCATAAACTCACCATTACTGACCAAAAACTTTGCCACTTCAAACTCTTGCACATCCTCTTCATAGACTCCGTACTCATTATCCCAGCCATACAGATGATGTGATTTTTCTTTTCCGAGTTTGACATGTTGTGCTTTTATTGTGAGCATCTCATTGTGAGGTGCTTTTGATGTATGGTTGCATATTTCAAACCCATCAACCTCTTTGACAAATTCCAGCGGCATTTGTGTGTGAAGCACCAAAGAGGTCTCAATATGAATTCGTTCATGCTCAATCCCCATCAAAATGACCCACATATGTGAGTCTTGTGTGATTGGAAGATGCAGCGGCAGTGTATCGATCAGTTCATCTACCAAAGCTCTGACTTTGTTTCTGTACTCCCTGACCTCTTGAACTTTTGGCCATGTGTAGTTTGAAGAGTTTACATCATCCCATGCCATCTCATCTACACCAACTGCAAAGATAGACTCAAAGTCCGGATTGATTCTATCTTTTATGATTTTCATATTGACAAGTTTGTTAATGAAAAATGTTGCCGTATGTCCAAAATAAAAGATCATCGGATGACGTGTAGGTTCCGATTTTTTGTAAAAAACACTATCATCTTTTAAACTCTCAAAAACCTTCTCATACAAGCTAAAAGTGTTATGAAAATATGCCTTGATCTCTTTGCGCTTTTGCTCCACGCTCGTACCTTCAAGCGTTACCGGGTATAGACTTAGTTTACTCAATTTTTTGCCCCTGCATTGTGTTATAATCATTATATGAAAATTTATCAAAGTAATCTATTAAAAAACTTTAAAAATATCACACATGCTTTTACAACTAAGGATGGCGGAGT
>JALWLL010000041.1 GCA_026996295.1 Sulfurimonas sp. | reverse complement strand
TTTCCAAATATGGTTGCCTTTACAACAGAACTTTATGAGCCAAGAGTATGTTACAAACAGGAGTTTTTAGACGCTAACGGGCAAGCTATCACTACACTCAATGTTGGTGATACCATCACGGTACACACTTGGATCGCCAATATGAAAAAGGATATCCTTGATCTTAATCTCGAAGATGCTCTTAAAGTCGAGATCACCATGGAACTTGATACGCAAAATCTGGACTATACACCAAATACGATGGAGATGAAAAATGTTGCTCAAACAGTATATACCGCAAAAACAGATGCCACCAATGATGATATAGGGGAGTACCTTTCACTGAGTGACACCTTTAAATGGAGAGTAGGTACAGGAGCCAACAGTGTCGATGGTGGTACCTTAACTCCAAATGCTGATGGAAATGCGAGTAACAAAGCTTATATCAGCTTTAAAACCACCCTTAAACAAAGTGGTAATATCAATATCAACAATCTCTATAAAGTTTCCTATGAAGACAGCCTCTCCGGTGTACGCTTTGGTGATGAGTCACCTATTGATATCGGTCTTTGTACAGATATCAACACATCACTCGGTGTTGCCGGAGTGCTTGGCAAGTTCAATGTTGTCAATGAAAATTTCACAACTGCACTTGATTATACCGATCCAACACAAAATGCTCTTTTTACACAGGTTGTCAACAGACCGTTCAACGTGAAAGTGATCTCTTTGGAAGATGATCAAAGCGCACTTAAGAGCTATAGTGGAAACATGAACATCTCCCTCATCACAACACCTGATTATGCAGGATGTAATAGCGACGCTGCATGTATGCAAACATTGTGTGATAATGCCACCCCAATAAGTACGGCAACACCACTTACATTTAGCGAATCTACAAGTACAAACCTGAACAACTACACCATAACATCCGCTTCTAAGAGTGTTTCTTTTAAAATAAGTTATGACTCTGATACAAAATTTTCCTGTTCTGTTGACAGTTTTGCCGTGCGTCCCGACCGTTTTGCACTCATAGTACCTGCAGGAGCGGACATAAACCTTTTAACATCGGCACAAAACTATAATTTTTATTTAAACGCTCTTCCGGCAAGCGCCAGCTCAACAACTCCGGGATATAATATAACTAACGCAAACAATGTGCTCACGCTTACTCAAGATATCTATCCCTCTGCAGTTGCCACAGCACCTGACAACACACTCAATGGGACCCTTGCTTTTTCCGGCTTTGCTTTTGACATAACAAACGGCACATCCAATAATGTAGGGATCAACTTTGATGATGTAGGAAAAGTAAACATCCAGCTACAAGATAGAACCTGGGCACAAGTAGATATAGACAACGGAGACACACCGGCTGATTGTAGTAATAATGGCGCCTACATATGTGGTGATATCAATGCTACCTTCATCCCTCATCATTTCAACTTTAGTGCAGCTACACTTAACAACGAAAATGCAGGTACATTCACCTACCTCTCTAACAATGCAAATATGTCTGCTCGTTTGGCTGTGACACTCCAAGCACACAACGCCAACAATAATGTCACACAAAACTTTGATGCTGCCACATGGGAGAACCCTGTCAATATCACCATGGTCGTAACACCGACTATAACAACCCCTGCCATCAATGTCAATGATGCAAATGACACCATTAATCTAGGCTTTACCACGGGAAGCAGCACCATACCATGGAATGAAACCAACACTGCAAAACAGCTCAGCTTTAACTTTCAAAGAGCCGTAAATAATGCGCTCAACCCTTTTGTTATCAATGGTGCCGATGTGAATCTAACAGCGAGTTCAACATACACCAGTGGCACAAACAGTGCACTTGTTCAGGGTAACACCCTGACAACCCAAAATGTAACATTTTTGTATGAAAGAGTTCATGCGCCAAGGTATAGATTTTCCGGAAATCAGGGTAGCGCTTTAATATACTATGAAACATTTTGTAATGGGGTTGATGCAAATGGAAATACCTGTAATACCGCACTCCTTCCAGATGGTGCAGCTTCACTTATCAATGATGATCCAAGATGGTTTATCAACACTCAACATGTCACTGCTCTTGGAACCATCAATTCCGTAGCACAAAAAAGTGCCGCTCCAAAGGTTACAGAAACTGCAAATACACAAGCAACTCCGTATGTCTCAACCTTAACGTATGATGGAACTTCCGGCTATCCATACAAAGCAACGATGCTTATCACTCCTCAGAATTGGCTTCTGTACAACCGTTACAATGCAGGAGCTGTTGCTAATGAGTTTGAAGTGGAGTTTGAAAACAGCTCAGGCATATGGAATGGTGTCAATGATGCCCAGAGCGATACAAGTAATACAGGAGCAACCAAAACGAACAGGAGAAGTATGTGGTAAAGACTACATCTACAGTGCATAGATCAGCTTTTTCGATGATTGAGCTGATCTTTGCTATAGTGATCATCGGTGTTGCTGTCTTGTCACTGCCTATGATGTCACAGGTTGCATCCAAAGGTGCTGAGAACAACCTTGCGCAGGAAACTATCTTTGGTGCTTCTGCTGAGCTTAATCAGGTGATGTCTTATTATTGGGATGAGCGTTCTATGGAAGATGATCCCAATGGGCTCTCAAGAGTTATCGATTCTAACAATGACTGCAATGACGTAACAAAACAAAGAGTTGGGCATGTAAGCAGAAGATGTGTCAACAGCAACTCAAATGCTGCACCCACTATTGGTGCTGATGCCGGAGACCTTGATGACATCGATGATGTCAATATGGCAACCAAACTCCTCTTTACAGGTGCTTCTTCTGCTCAGGCATATAAACAAAACTATACAAGTGTTGTCAATGTAAGTCTCTCAAGCTTTGCAACAGCAGGAACAAATAACATAAAAAAAATCACAGTCACTGTCTATGATAATGATAGCAAAAAGGTAACAGCCTTGAGTAGTTATGTTGCCAATATCGGTGAAGTTGGCTACCACAAAAGGACATACTAATGAAACTACGCAGTGCTTTTAGTATGATAGAGGTGATTTTTGTTATAGTGGTGATGGGTATCATTGCCAAATTTGGGGCAGAATTTTTAAATCAGGCATATACAAGTTTTATTTATTCAAATCTCAACAATCGCCTGCAGGCGCAAAGTGAATCAGCGGTTGAGCAGATAGCTGCCAAGTTGCAATACAGAGTAAAAGACTCCATCATCGCAAAGCAAACTAGTGGTGCGTTTCAATCTTTGTCTGATGCCAATAACGCAAACAATACTATTTTGGAATGGATCGGCAGTGATATAGATGGTTTTAGAGGAGATACCCTTCCCCTATGGAGTGGCATCATTGATGTTGATGCAGATGTTGGACAAAGTGTCAATATCACATCACCCTCAACCGATACAGCAACTCTGAGTACACTCATAACAAGTCTATCAAGTAACAGCGGTACTACCTTAGCCGATGCAGCACTGTACTTTATAGGCTCTAACAACGATATTAACGGTTATGGCTGGAATGGAACGGCTCTTACAACACAAGATAGTGTAATGCATCCTATACAAGCCGGCACAAACAATAACCAGTACCAATCCTCCAACGCTGATAATTTTGCGGGAACAGATGTATATGAGTTTTACAAACTCTCTTGGACTGCCTATGCTGTTGAGATACAGACTAATGGAGATCTGCTTCTTTACTACGACTATCAACCATGGAACGGAGAGGTATATACTGATGGCAAAAGTTCCTTAATCATGCAAAATGTAGATACCTTCAAGTTTGTCGCGATTGGCTCGCTTGTTAAAATACAAGTATGTACAAACACTACTTTAGTGGAGAATTATTCAATATGCAAAGAAAAAACAATATACTAAAAACTCCCTGTTTACATAGCTCATCTGCTTCTCAAACAAGAAACAAAAGAGGCTTTGCTATTATTATGGCAATGTCTGTGATCGTGATCATAGGAACAGTTATGGCGCTCTCGCTCGCTCTGACAAACAAAACAACCAAGCAGACAGCTGACCTTTATGTTTATGAACAGGCTGTTTTGCTCTCAAAAAGTGCAGCTGAATACGCTCTGCTTCGTATCTCCCAAGCTACCCCGTGCAGTATCAACAACTTGACCTTTTCTCCACCGGCTCCGCTGGATTATTATGATATAACAGTCGATATGCGCTATGTATATGACAGTGCAGCCATTTGTACAAACGGAGGAGCAACAAGTTACTTTGTCATCTCTACTCCAGAATCAAACGGTTCTGTACTTATGGATATTACGGTAGAAGTAGATGATGCGACTATTGTGAGTGAACCTATTCGCTATTTTAGAAGATCGATACAAAAATTATAATTATTCTTAACTTTTTAATGATATAATCCAGATACACGCATTTGTAATAAAATTATTACAAACGTGACAATAGCTCATACCTATTGTGGACTTACAACAAAAGGATTTTCTATGAATATATCACTAACAGGAAGACATGTAGAACTCACTGATGCTATTAAAGCTCATATGACTACATCAATAGAAACACTAAACAAATACAATATGGATATCATCTCCGTTAACGTTGTTGCAACTGCTCAAACAAAAAAAGGTAAGGATTTTATGAGTGTTGAGTTTGCAATTCACCTTTCTCATAAAAATTCAATTATTATAAAACAAAGTGACAGAGATCTCTATGCCGCTATCGATCTGGCAATTGAAAGAGCTCAAAAAGCGATGCGCCGCATCCATGACCGTGCTACCGATCATCAAAAAGTTGGTCTCAACGAAGCCAAAAGTGCAGCAAATAACGGCATCAATCTTAATGAAGCTAAAGAAGCTTTAGAAGATGAGATCGTACCGGTAGAGCTTGAACTCTACAAACCTCGTGAAGTTGAAGATGTACTTCAAGACCTAAAAGAGAGTGGAAAGATGTTTGAAATTTTCATAGACAATGAAGATAAAACGCGTGTCCTCTACAAAAGAAACGACGGTAAGTTTGGTCTCTACTAAGCTTACATAGTTTTTTCGATTTCGATTTTTCAATCCTGAAGTTTTCTTCAGGATTCTTTATAGCATTCTTATGTACCCGGTTTCTCTCATAAGCTCAAGTACAACCGGTGTCTGCCCCCCTGAACTCACTGTGATAGTACAGGTAGAATTTAGTAACTGACCATTGACATACGCTGTTGTATCATTACTCAGATCACCCACAATCGGCCGTCCATAGTGATCAAAACTGATAATTGTCTCATTGGCACAACCTCCACCTAAAGAGATGCTGACATCATACTTTGCAGCTAAGTCCACATTTTGCAGCTCATCAGAAGTATTGGCAGGGTCTTTGGCAAAAGTTGCCCCGTTATCACTCACTATGGAGTACTGACTTCCATTGAAGCGTATCTGCCATCTGTTTCTAAACCATGTATTATTGTTAGCATCAAACTTATCATCTTGCATAGCCAAATGTTGTGTATAGCGTATGCTGGATTGCAACTCCAGTGCAGCTTCAACAGCACTGTCTGATGCAGTTCTTGGAAGAACCACAGCAGCTAAGATACCTATAACTACAAGTACAAACACAAGCTCTAAAAGTGTAAATGCTTTTTTCATAATATCATTATCCTTTACAATCTGCACATTATACCAATTTGGCACAAAATAATCACTTAGGCTATGATACCACCTAAATACTAAGTTCCTCTTTTACCCTTTGAACTATCTCCTCATCTTCAGCAAAGTCCACCCATCTAAACTGGCTTCCGCTTTGGTTGGAGCCCTTAAGCAGATCACCGCTTTTTCTATACTTGAGATCTAAATTTGCTATCTCAAAACCGCTGGAAGTTTCCACAAAACGCTCCAAACGCTCGGAAGAGTTCTGATTTGTATATAAAAAACAGTACCCCTTTAACCCGGTTCTGCTCACTCTGCCTCGAAGTTGGTGCAGGGTGGAAAGCCCGAGTCTTTCCGCTCCCACTATAATAACACTTGAGAGTCTTGGAAGTGAGATCCCCACTTCCACTACAGTTGTAGCTATAAGGATACTCCCTTTGTCTCGAAAATTTAGAAGTACCTCCTCTTTTGCTTTATCTTTGCCATGTGTCACAAATACATTCTCAAAGTTTTTTTCCCAATATCCCCTTGCCTCTTCGATACTCTGATACCCAAGCATATCACTTTGCTCCACTAAAGGATACACAAGAAGTATCTGGTTGTTTTTTGCTATCTCGTTTTTTATATGTTCAAGCAGATCTTTAAAATCTTGTTTATGGATCACTTTGCTTGTTATATCTTTTTGAAAAGGGGTGGTGGTTATCAGTGAGACATCTATATTTGCACTCTCTATCATCGCCTGTGTTCTTGGTATAGGCGTTGCTGAAAACTGTAAGTAATGTGGTTTTTTCTCCCCCTTGCTTACGAGTTTTTCAAGCATATTTCTTTGCAAAGTTCCAAAACGGTGCTGCTCATCCACCATCACAAGAGCAGCTTCTGGAAGTTCTCTGTATAAAAGAGCATGTGTTCCGATGATAAAATCAAACGCTTCAAGATCAAGCTTTTTGCTTTTGTTAGTTACGAGCGTTGTTTTTATATGGGGTAAAAACCTTTGTGCCTCCTCATAGAGTTGATTTGCAAGGATCGTAGTGGGTGCCATCAAGATGGAGCGTTGTTCTCTCATCATCTCTACACAAGCCATGATCACCATTGTTTTTCCACTCCCTACATCACCCACAACCATCCTTTTGGCAGCCACATCTTTTGCAAAGTCATTTTTTATATCTTCTATGGCAGCTATCTGTTGAGAAGTGAGTACAAAAGGGAGTGTTGTAAGCCATTTTTCATACTGTGCTTTTTTTGATACCATCGCTTGAAAATATCTTCTTTTTCCTGCTAGAAGTTTCATATAGACAAAGAGCTCTGTAAATTTTAAAGCATCTTTATATGTTTGGGGCATCTCTTTGTGTAGTAAAAGCTCAGTATTTGGAAAATGAAACTCTAACACTTTTTGTGCTATATCTTGAGGCAGTCCCTCTGAGAGAAGCCCCTGTAGTGTCAGATGTTTTTGAACAAACTTTTGCATCACATCACTTCTGAGCGCACATTTGTACTTTGGGGTTATAGAGCCGACATGTGTCACTTTTTTTGGCATACTCATCGTACAACTTCCAAGTTTACACTCTATAACACCATAAAAATACTCCCGCTCCCCTTTTTTGTACTGATGCAGCATATAGGGTTTGGGACGAAATACAACACCGTGAACGATGTGTCCGAAGTTATGAGCGAAAAAAGTGATCTGAAGGGAGTTTTGTGTACGATGTACGCTCTCTATGGTTGCATCGATAAGCTGTGCACTTGAGAGTTGCATACTCTCGTGTAAACGCAGATCTTCATATGTGTGGGGGAGAATAAGAGCAAGCTCACTCCATGAATTAACACCAAGTTTTTTACACTTTTGTTCTTGCTCTTTTGAGGTTTTCATATTTTCTCGATTTATATTGGCTTGGATATATTGTAGCCAATCTTGAAAATTTTACAAAAAATATGTCAATATGTCATATAAACTTTATTTTGTCACGATCGCATATGAAAGTTCTGTGATCTCCGTATGTTTTTTTATAAACTCATTTAACTCTTCAAGATCTAACTCTTTGATAAGCTTCAACTCTTTTGCAGCATACCCCAAACCTCTACCGTTGTAAAACTCCATAAAGGTTCGGTTGAGTCTTTGACTCATCGTCTCAACACGCAAAGGTTCACTTCCAAGAAGAAACTTTTTAGTTTGCTCAAGCTCCTCCTGGGTTACACCGTTTTTGACAAAATCAGCTATCACTTCATTGACGGTATTTTTTGCTTCTTCAAGCGATTCGAGTTTTGTTTGCAAGTATCCGCTAAAGTAGCTTCTTGATTTGCTAATGTGTGTCCGCGCATATGCAGAATAAGCCAAACCGCGTTTCACACGGATCTCCTCCATAAGGCGTGAGCCAAAACCACCGGCACCCAAAATAAATGCCGCAACTTTTGACTTGTAGTACTCTTTGGAATCAACATCGAGATAGTACGGTGCACCAAAATAGATATAAGCCTGTTGCGTATCCCGTTTGAGTATGCGCTCCTGCTTCTCTTTTGAGACCTCAAAGTGTTGCACCTCGCTCGCTTTACCTTTTGGCATAGCATCTATGATCTTGGCAATCTTTTTCTTTGCACTCTTAAGATCAATATCACCACCAATCACCACGATAAGTTTTGAGCTTACTATATGCTCTTTTAGGAACTTTTTTACATCTTGCAGTTGTATGCTTTGTACACTTTCAAGGGTTCCAGAAGATGGTTGTGCAAGCACACTCCCTTTGAACAACAAAGACTTCAGCTCATTGGAAGCTACATAATCATAGTCATTCTCTTTTCTGCTGAGTGCTCCGAGTGTTCTTGTTTTGACATTGTTTATCGCCTCTTTTGTAAGGTTGGGATCTTCTAAGAGTTCTGCAAAATATTTCAACCCTACATCAAACTCCTCACTCAAACATCCAAGCTCCATAACATAGGTCTCAACACCTGTTGATGATGAGATATGGATCGCTTTGGACTCCAAAGCCTCAGCAAATGCACTGCTTCCGAGTTTTTTTGTCCCTTCACCCATCACCTTGGCACTGAACTTTGCCAAGCCTGCCTTGTCAACATCGGCTATGCTGCCGCTGTTGGTAAAAACAAACTGCATCGTTACAAGGGGTAAACGTTTGTCATTTTCAAAAATAAGGGGTATTTTCATACCGTTAGTGTGTATATATTCTAGAGTTGCTGCCATAAGTATCTGTCCTAAAAGTAATAATATTATAAAATATTTCATTGTTAAAATGTCTCTAACGTCTCATACGCCGTGTTTCTGATAGCCGGCGTCTCTCCAAGATCACGAATAAGGCGAACCATCTCCTCTTTTGCCATCCTAAAACCTGCACCCGCGCTTCTGACAACATTTTCCTCCATCATGGTAGAACCAAGATCATTGGCTCCAAAACGAAGTGCCATCTGCCCAATATAAGGACCCTGCGTCACCCATGAACTTTGGATATTGGTCACATTGTCAAGATAGAGTCTCGCCACTGCCAGAAGTCTCAGGTAGCGATTGGATGATGGTTTGTCCATATCCGGAATAAGCCGTAAAAGCTCTGTGTTTTGCCCTTGAAAACTCCACATGATAAAGGCACGAAAACCACCCGTTTCATCTTGAAGTCTTCGCACCATGTCAAAATGCTCCACTATATCTTCATCGCTCTCCACTGTTCCGTACATCATGGTGGCAGTGGACATGATACCAAGCTTATGTGCTTTTCTATGGATATCTATCCACACATCTGAGTCAATTTTCTTCGGTGCAATGATATCACGCACCTCATCAGAGAGTATCTCGGCACCCGCACCCGGAATGGAAGCCAAACCTTTGTTTTTAAGTCTTTGCAGTACCTCTTCAACACTTATGCGCGAAACTTTGGCGATAAAGTCGATCTCTATAGAGCTAAATCCGTGGATGGTGATTTGGGGGTACTTGGTATGGATATGCTCTACAAGATCCTCATACCACTCTATTTTTAGTTTTGGATGGACACCACCTTGAAACAAGATCTGTGTTCCACCGATCTGCAGCAGTTCATCTATCTTTGCATCGATCTCATCAAAACTCAACACATAGGCATCTTCATCTTTTTCATGTCTGTAAAAAGCACAAAACTTACAATCAACCCAACATATGTTCGTATAGTTTATATTTCTATCAACTACAAATGTTGTTATACCCTTTGGATGAAGCTCTTTTTTTCGCTCACTTGCCATGCGACCAAGCTCTTTAAGGTCTGCATTTTTGATCAAGTCAAGCGCTTCTTCTTTTGTTAATCTTTTCATATACTCTCTTTGATTTTAAAAATATTCATCTATTTCCAACCATGATTTCTCGGGTTGACTCTTTGTTTTTTAAAAAATATAATATAGATCGCGAACATTATAAGCATACCCACTACAATGCCGCCTAAAACCTGAACAAAAGCTCCAATACTTAAGATCTTATTTAAGATATCTGCGTGCGTTTTGTTATCTACGTTTATATCCGCCATCTCGGCTACATGTGTCATAGCAGAAACCGCCAAGTTCCCCTTAGGGATATCCTGATGGCATGAAAAACAGACACCGCTTCTGTCAAGTTTGTCACGCTGCTCTTTTGAGAGGGGAGCGGACAAACTCCAGTGATGCCCTACCGTCATAAGCTGTGTTCCGTTTTCATCTAAAAACTTGGAATAATCATAGTGCAGGTTTGCAATAGCGGGAAACTGCTCATCAACAATACTCGGGATGATCTTTCCATCCGCGCTCATAAGATCTATGATCACCGTCTGTGAAGGATCTGCCGTACTTCTAGAACCTGCTATGCCAAGCCCTTGAGCTTTTGGTGTTGTATGGCAACTCTCACAGCTTCTTGCATATTTGGAGATAGTATGGGGCTGAATCGGTGCCATATCTATGGCATTTTGCCCCTCCTCCCCTGCACCCTCTACATTTGGGATCTTAAAGATATGGTTTTGCAAAAGTGCTTTGCCGTCTTTGCCTATAACCGTAATGGTTGTTTGACATCCGGGAATTGTTGGAGATATTCGCCCTTCACCATTTTGTGAAAGTGCAGGATCTTCCCAACGTAAAAAGCTTCTGGTTTCTGTTACCTTGCCATCTACCAAATAATCTTTTATATTTTTCATTCCGCCTGTTTTACCGTAAATATCATGATCGTGAGAAGCCTTGAGATAATCAGGGTTTTGCTTTCCATCGGAGTAGTCCACTTTTACATGACACCCGTAACATTGCGGTGCCCAGGTTGCATGGCAGGTATAACACTCCATATTGTCAGTATGCGCAGAGATAGTGTCCATCGCTAAAAGTGCTTTTTTGGAGAGTTTTTCATCCTCTTTGAGTTTTTTCAGCGGTGTAAGCACTATATCTTTTCCAGAAGCCAAGTGCATGACAACCTTATCGCCATCTTTCACCGCATGTATCAAAGGGTTTCCACGTGCAGTGATAAGGTAACCATCACGCGCCTCATTGACACTTCCCTGCTTAAGATACTCCTGTATCGTTTTTGTGGTTCCACGCCCCTCACCCGTTGCATGGGTGGTGTTGAACTCATCGGAATAGCCAAGTGGCAGCTCCCAAGGATAGTACGATGTGGTACCGTGACAATCCTGACACTCTATCTCTACAGCGGCAGCATTGGCGCCGCCCAAGAAGCCATCACCGTGCATATCATTAGAGGTATGACAATCTTGACACAACATCCCTTTTTGGTAGTGAATATCCTCTTGCATATGCATATAGCGTTTTGTGTGCAGGAGTGGCTGAGCATTTCCCTCTGAATCAAAAGGGGGTACATACTCGGTCTCCATAAGTCCCTGGTACGACACACCTATACGCTTACCGCGGTTATGGCATGTTGAGCATGTCTCCACGGGGATACCGGAGTACTCCACATTGTGCACTTTCACCTTGGTCTCACGTGAAGACTGGATACTATGCACCAAAAGGTGTCCTCTCTCTTTTTTATCTATACTTTTATCTGCACCCTCGTAAAAACCTTCATTTGAGTAAGGTATATGACATGAAGCACACCCTATCCCTCGGTAATCACCACGCTTTTGACGCCCTTTAGAACCGGTGTGACAGCGCAAACACTCTTGACGCAGGTAGGTATAAACTGCAAGCGAAGGGTCTTTTTCGATATCTTCGGCTGTAGGAGCATCGGGAAGTTGTTTCACCTCTTTTGGAAAGCCCTGCGGCTCCATCTCACTCAAACGCTGCATATATGCTTTGTATGCCTCTGTTCCAAGTCGCTCATGGGGATCTTTTGGATTTTTGGTGGCATAGTTACCCACATCATGGTTGTAACCGTTTTTGCCTCCAAAGCTCCATAGTGCCCCTTGAATTTTTCCCTGTTCGGTCATCATCAAAGAGTTCATCTGTGCTTTGATCTGATTTTCATGACACATCCCACAGGTGTTTTCATTGATCCATGTACTTCCGGGAGCTACATAAAACTCTTTTGGACCCTTGTTGTTTTTAAAATACTCAACTGTTCCGGAGTGTGCTTTTTCTTTCTTTTTCGCTTGAGGATCACCGCCGTGACACACTATACAGTCATTGCCGGCATATCCCGCTTTTGCAGCAACTTTGAGTATCGCTTTCATCATACCCGAGTCTTTGTCTCTAATATCTTCTATCCCTTTGTGACATACGATACACTCGTTTGCTTCAAGGATTGAGCATGTAAACAAAAAAACAAGGGCTATAAAAGCATATTTTCTCATATGCACTACTTTATTTTATCTTTTGAAATAGCATCAAGCACACCGTTGATAAACTTCGGTGATTGTTCTGTTCCAAATGCTTTGGTTATCTCAACCGCTTCGTTAATCACTACCGCGGAGTCAAGATCTCCAAAAAGAATCTCATATGTTGCGAGTCGGAGTGTCGCACGCTCTATACTTCCGAGTCTTGCAAAATCCCACTCTTTTAAGTGCTCTATGATCGCTTTGTCAATAGCTTCGAGGTTTTGCATAACACCGTCAAAAAGTGAAAGTGCGAAATCTTTTTGCTTGTTACGAATCTTTTTCTCTTCAAGTATCTCATTTGTATGTTGTGCTATGTTTCCATTGCCCAGATCATACGCATAAAGCAAACTTACTACTGCCATTCTTGCATGATGTCTTGTTGCCATTAGAGTTCCTCATAAAGATCGAGCATCTCGATCACTGTTGTCATCGCTTCAAAACCCTTGTTACCTGCTTTTGTTCCTGCGCGCTCTATAGCCTGCTCAATAGTATCGGTAGTTAAAAGTCCAAACGATACCGGTTTTTGGTATTTTAAGCTCATAGTTGCGATCCCTTTTGTTGCTTCTGCTGAAACATAATCAAAATGGGGAGTAGCTCCACGGATCACTGCACCAAGAGCACAGATGGCATCATACTTTCCGCTGGAGAGCAGTTTGTCCACAACCATAGGAAGCTCAAATGCACCCGGAAGCAAAACATGGGTCAGATCTTCTGAGTTACCGCCGTGACGCTCAAATGCATCTTTTGCACCCTCTACAAGTCTATCAACGATAAAATGGTTCCATCTTGTACTCACGATCGCTATTTTTTTACCGTTTACAACTTTTAATTTACCCTCTATTAGATTCATTAGTTTATCTCCTGTATTGTTTTTATTGTGTCTATAAGCTTGTTTAACTCTTCGAGTTTTATCATATTTGGACCGTCTGAAAGTGCAATGGCAGGATCAAAATGTGTCTCAAAGAAAAAACCGTCCACCCCTATGGCAGCGGCTCCGCGTGCCAAGTAGGGAACCATAGAGCTATCCCCTCCTGTTTTGCCATTTTCTGCAGTTGGCATCTGTACGGAGTGTGTTGCATCAAAGATCACCGGTGCATATTTTCTCATGATCACAAGGTTTCTCATATCTACAACCATATTGCCATACCCAAAGGAGTTCCCACGCTCACACAGATACACCCCGTGACGAAGTGCATTTTCATAGCTTGCTTCTGAGCATCCTCTGGTTTGAAGCACTTTAAGAAGCGGATACTTCATAGCATCCCCGCTTAAAAACTGCCCTTTTTTGATGTTGATCTTACACTCGGTTTGTGCACACGCCACCAAAAGATCGGTTTGACGACACAAAAAAGCAGGTATCTGCAGCATATCCACAACCTCGGCAACCTCGGCAACCTGACATGATTCATGAACGTCTGTTACGATCTTATAGCCAAAATCATCTTTGACTTTTTGAAGTATTCTCAAACCCTCTTGCATACCAAGTCCACGAAAAGACTCCAAAGAGGTACGGTTGGCTTTGTCAAAACTTGCTTTAAAATAAAAATCTATATTCTCATCTTTTTGGTATATCTCAAGTGCTTTGGCTATCTTAAAAATATTCTCTTCACTCTCAATTACACATGGTCCACTCAGTAGTGTCATAATCTTTACACCTTTTAAAAATAGTGAGAGATTATATCATAATGGTTTTAAACTAAATTGACTCTACTTTGAGCGTACATTCGCTCCCATGCTCCCGTGTGGGAGTGTGTATTTGCAGTTGTTGCTTCTGTAGGCATCCCTATCTGGGAGTATGGGAATAAAGTCTTATTTGCTATCTTCTATATATTTTAGAGTTGTTTGCATAATTTGTATTAATTGTTCAGTATATTGGAGTACCTCTTCAAACACTTCTGTTAATGCATCTTCAATGTACTCATGTACAATAGTATTGCGGACATCTTTCATAATTCTTAGAGTTTCTACACTCTCAAACAGCCCTCTTTTATGGGCATTGTTAACGATATCTATGAGTGTGCCTTGGTTTTCAAACTCATACTCATCAAGTGTTCTGAAGATTTTTCTAATCAAGAAGTCTATACCCCTTGAGTAGCGGCTACACAAAGTTTCAAATTTACCAAACTCTTCTACGCTGTATTGCTCTTTGATACCTATCTTTGCACACTCACTATAGGAGATGTCGATCCAAAACAGCTGTTTTTCGAGGAGTTGTTGATCTAAAAGCAGTTTTTCTCTCATCATAACAAGATTGCCTTTTGAAAAATATGTCTTACAAAAGGGTTTTTCAGTTCGCCGTTATCTAAAATAATATCTAATTTTTGCTCGCCAAAGTGTTGAAAAAAATCAACTCTTAATAATCTTACATCTTTTTTACTAAGAGTCTCATCGATGATTAACAAGTCTATATCACCACCTTTTTTCGTATCATCAACACGACTTCCAAAGAGATAAAGTTTTGCTTTATCTGAAAGAGAGTAGAGTCTGCTTTTCAATACATGAAGTTCATCATCACTTAATCTCATCTTTTCATCCATAATACTCAAATTAGCTATTTTTGTTATGTTGTTATTATACCACATAACTGGGTTGGCGGGAGTGTCTATTTGCAGTTGTTGCTTCTATAGGCATTCCCATCGGGGACGATGGGAACGAGAATATTAATTATAAAAATCTGAGAATGAAATTTATATAGTTCATCCATAACTTGAGATATTAATTTACAAATAAAAGAACATTAAAAAAAGAACCTATAAATAGGTTCTTTTCTTATTGGTAATTAAGGAAATCAAAGTTCACAGTAGTATTACTTGAACTTATTCCATCACTTACTCTTACTACAACTGAAACTATTCCATCAAAATTAGGATCATTAATTACAAGATTTTTAACTTGTAATATTCCATTTTGAATAAATAATGAATTACTCCAAGGAATATTATCATTACTATTAGGAGAAGTAACACTAACTATAGTATAAGTCAGATTATCTCCATCAGCATCACTGCTTGCAGAAGTCAAATCCATTATAGTTTTTGGAGCATCACTATCATCTCTGATAGTCAATCCAGTATCATAAGTAGATTGTGTCCACTGTGGTGCATGATTTACTGGATCTGGAATCTTATCTCTATCTATAGCTGCTTGAGTTTTTTGCACTCCTGCAGTTGATTGGAGTTGCATATTTGTATCAAAAGTAATTGACTCAAATTTATGCAATTCACTTAGATGAGACTTGATATTTGTAGGAGCTTTCCAAGTAGATACATCAAAGAGATTATCAAATGCAACTTTTACACCTGCATTAACTTGATAGGTATCTCTTGAAATATTATCAACATATTCTACAAATACAAAAGAATATTGAGCAGCATATGAATTTACAGTATTGTCTTTTTCATATTGATATACATAAGATAGCTTAGCATTATCAACAGGATAATAATCAATACCAAAACCATAAGAAGCTTCATTATCTTTATATTCATAAAATACTTCACCAGCATTTGCTGTAGTATCTATTGTACCAAATGAAGTTTCCCATCTTTTTGCAAGTTCTATATAAGCAAGAGATGTCTTTTCATCTTTGATTTCATAGTCTCCAAAGACCTCACCATTGAGTTTGGTATAACTACCACCAAGTTCAGCATAGAAATCATCTCTAAGCATATAACCAGTTGCAAATGCTGCTGAATATTGATTCACTCTTGTAGATGTATTTACAGGAGAAAATACCTTTAGATTAAGGTAGTTGGCACCAAATTTAAAATACCAATTATCCATAAAAGGATTTATTTTATAGACTCCTCCTATTTTAAAGAAATCTGAAGTCCCCTCCATCTTTACTTTTACATCTTCAGAGTCAAACATAAGTCCCATACCAGAAGAACTATTTTGGTTCTTATCTGTTTTAGCTCCTACTCCATATACATTGATAGTTGCATCTCTGTTTGTGTTTATGTCACTCCATGCTTCATTTGAAGTTGTAGCAAAAGCAGTTGTGGCAACTCCAGCCAAGAGCAAACTGAGGGTGATTTTTCGCATTTGTGATGTTTCCTTTATGATTTAATGTTGTATTCTAGCTCTGTTTGTATAAAAATGTACTGAATTACTCTCGCTCCCATGTTGCACATGGGAGTGTATATTTCATTCATCACTTTTTATGAGTTGTTCTGGTTGGTGTATGCATTCCCATGCAGAGCATGGGAACGAGAATGCAGAGCATGGAAACGAGAAATGGTTTTAAACTAAATTGACTCTACTTTGAGCGTGCGACCATGATCCCCGCTACAACGATCAAAAGTATCCCAAAAGTTGTTAGAAGGCTCGGCAGAGCATCTCCTAAAAAAAGCCCTATAATGA
>JALWLL010000040.1 GCA_026996295.1 Sulfurimonas sp. | reverse complement strand
TGGATACAAACACTACAACTACACAAACGGCAGCAAGTATTTCATTTTCTGCTAGTGTCTTACCTATACTTCAAACGAATTGTCAAACTTGCCATGGAGCTTCCGGAAACTTTAGTATAACTACCTCAGTTAGTCCTTATGCAGGAGTGGTACCTTTTGTAGACACTGCAAATGCTGAAAATTCTGCACTTTTAATGAAAGCAACAAACACGACTACTCATGGTGGAGGGGTATTATTTAATACAACTTCAACAGAATATACGACGATACGTGATTGGATATCCCAAGGTGCATTGGATAACTAAGGATACAGTATGAAAATTAAAATCGTTTCTCTTTTGCTTATTGGTGCCACATTTTTTTTCAGTGGATGTGGTGAAGATGAAGATGATGAGAGTAACATTACTGCCACCACTCAGGGGTGGCATTTTCAAGGACGGGACTGTTTAGCCTGCCATAATACTGATTTGAATCCAGATAAACACTTACTCTTTGGGGGTACGTTATATGTAGATCAAAGCGTACAAAATCAAGATGATTTAAATACTATGTGTGGGGGAGAGTTTATAATCAATTTCATCGATGAGGCAACAGGTGAAACAGTATATAGTTCCAAGGATTATATGGATGAAGATTCTAAAGGTTATGATGCTAAAGGTAACCTCTTTATTTTGCAAAGAGAGTTGCGTTTGATAACTGCCGGAAGTTATATTATTCAGATAACAGATACAAATGGGGCAGTAATGGCGGCGGCCGGTGGGCATAATTTTACATCTGCTGACTATGACGTTAACAACCCTCAAGATACAAATAATAGATTAGCATGTAATGCCTGTCATTCCAACAGTGGCTCCCAGTCACCAATATATGTACAAATAAATAAAAACTTATGTCAATAAAAGGGTTAAGATGAAAAAATTAATTGTAGTACTATTAATATGTATAAATATTTTTGCTGCTCCTGGAGTCGGTGATAAAGAAGTGGATTTCAATCTTCCAAACCTCTATAACCAAAGTGCGACGTTTTCGAATAATGATTTTAAAGGTAAGGTGGTACTGCTAAATTTATGGGCAAGCTGGTGTGATGGGTGTAAAGAGGAGATGCCGTTTTTTGTAGAGCTTCAAAAAGAGTTTAACAAAAATGATTTTTTAATTGTTTTATCAAATATAGATTCAGATCCACAAAATGCTATATCATTTTTAAAAGAAGTAGATGAAAAAAGAGTGTTGACCTCTTTATATGATAAGGATAAAATATTGCCAAAAGGCTACAGAAGTATAGGTATGCCATCCTCTTACCTTATTGATCAGGATGGAAAGATTATCGAAATATTTGTTGGCAGTATAGATAAAAAATCTATGAAAAATCTAAAGTTAAAAATCAAAGACCTATTAGGGAAATAATTATGTATAAACTAATTTCGATTTTTTTAGCTCTATTTTTCTTGGTTGGATGCTCTGATAAGCTGGTAAGAGTAATGCCATATGAAAAAGAGTATCTTGCACAGGAGAAAATGAGTCTTTCTCCTATTGCTGAAAGGGCTGAACAAGAGGGTCATATATTTTTGATTCGTGAAGCTAGTGCTGGGGGAGAAAGTTCTTTTCAGGGTGGTTGCGGATGCAGATAAAATATCTATTTTTTTCATTTTTTTCACTGCTACTGCTAGAGGTAACTTCTTTAGCTTCTAATTTAAAAGACAGCATGAGTTTTGGAATAAACACATATAGTGACAATGCGGATGTTCAAGTATATTCTCCAACATTTTCTCTCTTTAAAAAAGTCTCAAACCAGTGGATGCTGGGTTTTAAGATGAGAATTGATGCTATATCGGCGGCGAGCATACAAAACGGCAGCAGTTCCCAACATGTCGATGCTGTTACCGGTGCTTCATCAAAGGGAGATGAACCATATGATGATATACGATTTGCCCCAACATTAATGGCAACATATGATGATGGAGACAACACTCTTAGTTTTGGTGGATACTATTCAAGTGAGATTGATTATGTTGGTCAAGCACTGTTTATAAATTATGTGAGACAGTTAAATGAGCAAAATACCGCAATAGGTATCAGTATATCACAATCTAATGATAAATGGGAGCCGGTATTTGATCGAGTTTTAGCTAATGATTATAGAAATGAGGGTAAAGTTGATTTATCTGTCAATCAACTTATATCTCCTACATTTTCTATGCAAGCTGTTTATTCATATCTCTATAGTGAAGGGTTTTTATCGTCACCATATCATTACGTTCTACAAGATGATATAGCAAGGTTTGAAAATTATCCAGATAAACGTAAAGGTCATGCTTTTGCTCTCAAGGGGGTGTATCTTCTAAATAAAGCAAACAGTATGAACTTTTCATATAGATATTATATGGATGATTGGGATATTTCATCACATACGGTAAGTGCAGAAGTGTTACATGACTTCACTTCCCAATTAATATCGGGTCTTCGAGTGAGATATTACACTCAAACAAAATCAGATTTTATAAAAGATATAGGAACCTATAATGCAAATGATGAATACTTTGCGATTGATTATCGCATGAGTGCATTTGATTCATATACTATAGGAGTTCCTTTTATATACAAGATGAAAAATGGAAACAAAGTAACGGCAAGTATCGACTATTATCAAACATCAAGTAATGATTACTTAAAAAGTTGGTATGGTGTTAATAGTCTAAGTTCCGTCTTTAGCACTTTGACATATGAATTTGATTACTAATGTTTTTTTTTGAGAATGGTTTAAAAGCTACAGTTATGAGCACAGAGCTTATGATAGAGGCTAATGTCTCTAAAAAAGTTCTGTATGAATCTCTTGATATTGCAAAAGAGTTTGAAGCAAAATACTCCGCATATAAATATGATTCTCTTCTTAGTAAAATAAATAAATTTTCAGGGCTAAAAGCTATCGAGTGTAGTGCTGAAGAGCTAGAGATATTTAAAAAGGCTTTAGAGATTGCAAAAGTTTCCAATGGTCTTTTTGACCCTACTATCGGTGTCCTCACTCAAGGTCTTTATGGTTTTGGAACAGGTTGTGCAAAGATTCCAAGTGCTACGGAACTTCAAAAATATAAAAAGCTTGTAGATTATAAAGCATTAAAGATTTCAGATAGCGATATATTTCTTGTGCAAAAAGGGATGAAGCTGGATTTGGGCGGCATTGGTAAAGGGTATGTGAGTGACAAAATTATGCAGCACCTTATAAAAAGGGGTGCGACAAAAGCTATAGTTTCAGTAGGTGGGGAGATATGCTCATTTGGAAAAAAGTATAACATTGCGATAAAAAACCCTTTTTCGGATGGAAACTTTGGTGTTATAAAGACATCAAAAGATTTAGTGTCAATCTCTACAAGTGGTGATTATGAGAGGTACATCACATCTAAAGAGAACCATCATATTTTAGATACTCAGAGTGCAAAGTCGAATCACTACTACAGCAGTTTAACGGTAATCAAAAATTCATTAGAGGCAACTTTACTAGATGCTGTAGCAACAATTGCATTCAACTCCAAGCGTAGTGAGTTAAAAAGCATAGCTAAAAAGTTTGAGGTTGCCATAATAGCTATAACACCTCTTCAGGAGATCTCATTTGAAAACTTTTCTAATCTCAATATAAAGAGTTTTGAGAGTTTTCCTTTTATATAACATTGAACAGGATAGAAATGATGAAATATGTAATATTTGTGTTTTTGGCTCTAACGAGTGCAGTGTATTCTTCAAGTTTTTTAATGCCAGAAGAAGCATTTAAACCGTCTGTGCATGTGCAAAAACAGCAGATAATAGTAGATATAAAACTAGGTGAAGGTATTCATCTCTACAAAGAAAAGCTCAAGTTAGAAATTGATGGTAATAATCTTATTGTAAAAGATATAGATTATCCGGATGCTTTCATGGTAGAAGGTAAAGAAGTTTATGACAATGATGTTAGAGTTATTGTAACTTTGGTAAAAAAAGAGGGTACTAAAGATATAGAAAAGTTAAAGTTAAAACTATTTTATCAAGGTTGCTCTACCAAAGGTTTGTGTTATGAGCCTGTTAAACAGGAGTATATACTTAACATAGAGACATCTTTTTTGGACGTTTTATCGAAAGAGGGTGAATATACCCCAAAAAGCTCATCAGAGACAGATAAAATAGCAAATAGTTTTCAAAGTGACAGTATGTTTATAGTTTTGTTGACATTTTTCGGCTTTGGTCTTCTTTTGTCTATGACTCCTTGTATATTCCCGATGATACCTATTTTGTCGTCTATTATAGTATCGCAAGGTGAGGGGATGAACGCTAAAAAAGGTTTTATCTTATCGCTTATATATGTATTGTTTATGGCATTTGCTTATACGTTAGCAGGCGTATTGGCAGGTATGTTTGGAAGTAACCTTCAAGCAGCTATGCAAAATCCGTATGTTGTTGTATCTTTTGCTGTCGTATTTGTGGCCTTGGCATTTTCAATGTTCGGATTTTATGAGATAGGTTTGCCGTCATCTTTGCAAAGTAAGCTTTCTAAAGTCTCAGAAGGTGCATCAAACAGGGGCGGTATATTGGGTGTCGCAATTATGGGATTTTTATCTGCTTTGATTGTGGGCCCATGTGTTGCTCCGCCGCTTGCAGGCACCTTGGTATATATAGGTCAAACGGGTGATGCAGTTCTTGGAGGGCTTGCACTGTTTTTTATGAGTCTTGGGATGGGTATTCCTCTACTTCTTATAGGCATCGGTGCAGGTAAATTTATGCCAAAACCAGGTGGTTGGATGAGTAATGTTTCAAAAGTGTTTGGCGTTGTTATGTTGGCAATAGCTATCTGGATGCTTGAAAAAATTGCACCGGCAGAAGTGACAATGATTTTATGGTCTATGCTTTTTGTTATATCTTCAGTTTATCTGGGTGCATTGGAATCTTTAGGTGAGAAAAGAGGATGGAATGCTCTTCTCAAAGGCTTAGGAGTTGTTTTTCTAGCATATGGTTTGTCAATTTTGATAGGAGTTCTGAGTGGGTCAACAAATATGTTTAAACCTTTTGAAAACCTTACACAAGCAGATTCAAAAAGTTTAGCTTCTGCTGATAGACTTGAGTTTGAAGTTGTAAAGTCTTTGGATGAATTGGACAATCTCCTTCAAAAAAACAGAGGTAAAAAAATAATGCTTGATTTTTCTGCTAAATGGTGTAGTTCATGTAAAGAGTATGAGGAAGTGACATTTAAAGACAGTAGAGTAAAAACTCAATTAAGTAATTATGTTTTAATAAAAGCTGATGTAACCGAGAACACTCTAAAACAAAAAGAGATGTCTAAAAAATATGAAGTATTTGGACCACCGGCGATTATTTTTATTGATGAGAATGGAGATCAGTTGAAAGATAAAAAAATAGTCGGATATAAAACTCCAGAAGAGTTTTTGTCAATAATTCATTAAAAAAGAGTTCGAGTTATTTTATATAATTCGAACTCTATTTCTCTACCTTATAGCCAACGCCTCGAACATTTTTTATAAAATCTTTTTGATTGAGTTTTTTTCTTAAGTTTTTTATATGTACATCAACTAGATTGCTATGTTTAAGTGTATAGTTGTTCTTGTTTATATGTTCTCCCAATTGATATCTTGTTAAAACTTTATTGGGATTTTGCATAAACAACTCTAATAAATCAAATTCTGATGTTGTCAACTGTACATTTTTTTCATCAATAAATACCTCTCTTGAGAGTGTGTTTAGTTTAATATTTGCAATCTCGATAATAGAAGTTTTTTCAGAGGATTCACGTCTCAGTAGTGCTCTCATTCTGGCCAGAAGTTCAACAGAAGAATACGGCTTGCATAGATAATCATCAGCTCCGCTGTCTAGTACGGTTACTCTGTCTTCTATTTCAGAGTTTGCAGATAACATAAGAACAGGTGTATTAATATCAAGTTCTCTTATCTCTTTTAAAAATATTAGCCCGTCACCATCTCCAAGGTTCCAGTCAAGCAGGATCAATGCGTAAGTGTTTTTATCAACTAGCTCTTTTGCTTGTATGTAACCATTTGCAAAATCACATTTGTACTTCTCGCTTTTGAGTAACTGTATCAATTGTTTTGCTGTTAATTTGTCATCTTCAATGATTAATAAATTCAATTTGTATTTACCTGTTATAAAATTTTTGAACTTATTATAACAGATAATTGGATATAATTAGGCTGATTTATAGAGCTGGACTTTATACTTCAATAAGGAAAATCGATGACAAAAGATGTAAAAGAGTATATATTTACTTCAGAGTCTGTAACAGAGGGGCACCCTGATAAGATGGCAGATCAGATCAGTGATGCAATTCTGGATTATATTATTGAGCATGATACTTCTGCACGCGTTGCGTGTGAAACATTGGTATCGAATGGTTTTTGTGTAATTGCAGGTGAACTGAAGACAGTGGCTTATGCCCCTATGCAAGAGATTGCAAGACGTGTTATTCAAGAGATTGGATATACAGACGCAACCTATGGTTTTGATCATAGATCGGCTGCAGTTTTAAATGGAATCGGGGAGCAATCGCCTGATATTAATCAAGGTGTTGACCAAGCAGATGGTGAGATAGGCGCAGGTGATCAAGGCTTGATGTTTGGTTATGCCTGTAGTGAAACAGATGTATTGATGCCGCTTCCGATCCACTTGGCACACCGTTTGACACAGAGATTGGCTGAGGTGCGTAAAGAGGGGATCGTTCCCTATCTTCGTCCTGATGGAAAAGCACAGATCAGTGTAAAGTACATAGATGATAAGCCTGTGTCTGTTGAGACAGTCGTTATCTCTACACAACATGCTCCTGAAGTTTCTCAGGAAAAGATCCATGAAGATATCATCAATGAAGTTATTAAAAAGGTGATACCCGCAGAGTTGATGGGTGATGATGTGATATTGCATATCAATCCGACAGGTAAGTTTGTTATCGGTGGACCTCAAGGGGATGCCGGACTAACAGGAAGAAAGATCATTGTTGATACATATGGCGGAAGTTGTCCTCATGGCGGTGGTGCATTTTCAGGCAAGGATCCGACCAAGGTGGATAGAAGTGCCGCATATGCTGCTCGTCATGTCGCTAAAAATCTTGTTGCTGCAGGGGTATGTGAGAGAGCTACCATCCAAGTTGCTTATGCTATAGGTGTTATTCAGCCTGTCTCCATTATGGTTGATACTCACGGAACAGGCAAGGTAAGTGAAGAGGAGATCGAAAAATGTATCAAAGAACTTTTTGATCTCTCCCCTAAAGGGATTATCGATTCACTTGATTTGCTTCGTCCTATATATAGAAAGACCGCTGCATATGGTCACTTCGGAAGAGAAGAGGATACTTTCAGTTGGGAAAAAACAGACAGAGTAGAAGATATAAAAAAATATTTATCTCTGTAAAATCTTTCTTTTACGGTGAGTTTTCACCGTAAAATTCTTGCTCCACTTCTTCCGTTATTCATTTAAAAACGTAACTTTTATCAATATATTTATTTGAAAGAAACACACTTTTAGCTACCTTTAAAAATCTTCTGTTATAGTTATCTAAACAAATTATTTAGGAGAAAATGATGGCAGTAATTATTAATGATACATGTATTAACTGTGGTGCTTGTATAGATGAATGTCCAGTAGAAGCAATTGTAGATGAGGATGATAATCCGACAGGTGAGGAGATTTATTACGTTTACCCAGATAAATGTGTAGAGTGTGTTGATCATCATGATGAGCCGGCTTGTGCTACTGCATGTCCAACTGAAGGATGTATTACATGGGATATGCCATTTACTGCTGAACACAAAGATTTCTTTGCAGGTCCTAACTACATTGATGGTAAAAACTATGTTATGGAAGATCCAGATGTAGAACAGCCGTATGTAGAAAGTATTAGCGAAGATGCTCGTAAAAATCGCGAAAACATAATCGACTAATTAAAAGCTCCCTCTCTTGGGAGTTACACCCTATATTCATTTTAAAAACTCTACATTCTTAAAATAAAAATACTCTTTTTTTGATTTTTAAACTACATTACTAATTATTTTCGCTATAATCGCACTTTATTTTTCATATTTACTAGGAGATTTGATGGAACGTACACTATCGATTATTAAACCTGATGCTGTTGCAAAAGGCGTTATAGGTAAAATTTTAGATCGTTTTGAGAGCAATGGCCTTAAAATAGCAGCAACAAGAAAGATTCAACTTTCTCGTGCAGATGCAGAAGCTTTTTATGCTGTTCACGCTGAGAGACCTTTTTTCAACGATTTAGTTGATTTTATGATTAGCGGTCCTGTTGTTGTTTCAGTACTTGAGGGTGAGAATGCAATGCAAAAGAATCGTGATCTTATGGGTGCTACTAATCCAAAAGAAGCAGAAGCTGGAACTATACGTGCAGACTTTGCTGAAAATATAGATGCAAATGCAGTTCACGGAAGTGATTCTGTTGAAAATGCAGCTATCGAAATAGCATTTTTCTTTTCAGAGAGAGAAATTTCATAATCTGATTTATGAAAATAACTCTTAGAAAAGTAACAACGACACCATTGGATTTTAGTATAAAATCTGATGA
This sequence comes from Sulfurimonas sp., assembly GCA_026996295.1. Lineage (GTDB taxonomy): Bacteria > Campylobacterota > Campylobacteria > Campylobacterales > Sulfurimonadaceae > Sulfurimonas. The sequence goes on along the minus strand of JALWLL010000040.1, from coordinate 8,318 downwards.
AATAACTTTTAAAGGTTATTTAGAGTATCATTCTGGCAAATTGATTTCATTAAAAGCAAATCTTGTCGGTAAAATTGATACTCAGTGTAAAATATGTGGCGAAGAATTTCATTTGCCTGTAGATGAAGAGGTAGAGTTTTTTATCTCCGACGGTATCTATGAAGATGATGGCAACATCGATCTTGATGTAGTTGAATCTTTTAATTCAATAGCCGACCTCGATGAGCTTTTAAACTCTGAAATTGAGCTTATCAAAAGCGACTATCATAGTTGCGAAAACTGTAAATAACAAAGAAAGGAATTAACCATGGCAGTACCTAAAAGAAGAGTATCCCACTCTCGTTCAGCAAAAAGAAGAACTCACTATAAAATTTCTTTAGCGCGTCCAGTTAAAGATAAAGATGGAACATATAAACTTCCACATCACATTAACCCTACTACCGGTGAGTATAAATAGTCAATGGTGAAAATCGCTATTGATGCAATGGGCGGGGATTTCGGTCCCGAGCCAATTGTAAAAGGTTGTTTACAAGCACTAAAGAAAAAAGATTTCATCCCTATCTTAGTAGGAAAAGAATCAGAAATTTTACCTCTGTTACCAAAACGTTATAGAGATAAGATTTTAATCATTGATACTGATGATGTTATTTCGATGAGTGACGCTGCAACTGATGCGGTCAAAAGAAAAGAGAGCAGTATTTACAAAGCGGTTGATCTTGTCAAAAAAGGTGAGGCTGACGGTGTAGTATCTGCTGGGCACAGTGGTGCAACGATGACTTTGGCAACACTGAGACTAGGTCGCCTTAGGGGTGTTTCTCGTCCGGCTCTTGTGACTTTAATGCCGACAAAAATGGGTCGTCGCTCTGTCGTTTTGGATGTGGGTGCAAATGTTGATTCTAAACCTGAACATTTGGCAGAGTTTGCCGTTATGGGTGGCTGTTACGCAGAGGATCTGCTCAAAATCGAAAACCCAAGTATAGGTATCCTTGCCAATGGCGAAGAGGAATCTAAGGGAAGTGAAGTAACAAAAGCAGCTCATAAGCTTCTTATAGGCTATAAAGGCTTTAAAGGTAATGTTGAAGGCAGTGACATCTTTAATGGCAGCTGTGATGTAATCACCTGCGATGGTTTCGTTGGGAACCTTGTACTTAAAGCAAGTGAAGGTGTCGCTTCTACCATCAGTATCCTGATCAAAGACTATATCAGAAAATCACCGGTTTCCATTACGGGTGCACTTCTTATGAGAAAAGTTTTTAAACTTCTCAAAAAAGAGATCGATTATGCTGAAATCGGTGGTGCTCCACTCATTGGGATTAAAGGGTGTGCAATTGTAAGTCATGGAAAAAGTAATGCCAAGGCGATAGAAAATGCGATCTATCAAGCGATCAACTATGTTGATACAGGCGTCAATGAGCATATTATCTCACGACTTGAAAAGTTAAAACAAAAGGAAGCTTAATGGCTTATGCTGCTTTTCGCTCAATAGGTGCGTACGCTCCGGAGAAAATTTTAACAAATGAAGATCTATCACAAATGGTAGATACCACTGATGAGTGGATCACTAAAAGAACGGGTATAAAAGAGCGTCATATTGCTGCTGAGAATGAAACTACCAGTGACATGGGTGTAAAGGCTGCCAAAAAAGCTATCGAGCGAAGCGGTATAGATCCTGCTCAAATTGATATGGTTGTATGTGCAACTATCTCACCCGATTATTTTTGTATGCCATCTACGGCTACGATTATATCCAACAAGTTAGGTCTTGGGAATGTTACTGCCTTTGATATTTCTGCTGCTTGTACGGGGTTTGTTTATATACTTTCTATAGCAAAAGCCTTTATTGAATCTGGTATGAAAAAAAATGTTCTTATTGTTGGTGCAGAAAAGCTCTCCGCGATTACAGACTACACAGACAGGGGAACCTGCATACTTTTTGGTGACGGTGCCGGTGCTGCAATAATAAGTGCCACTGAGAAAAAAGAGGAAGCGATCATAGATGTTCACACCGGTGCAGATGGTACATACGCGGATCTGCTTATGACACCAAATGGCGGAACAGGATCTCCTCATGATTCTTTAACTCAAGAAGCAGGAAGCTGTTTTATGCAAATGAAAGGGAATGAGACCTTTAAAGTTGCTGTGAGAACCTTGACAAAAGATGTGGTAGATATTTTAAAGGCAAATAATATTGAGAGTTCTGACATAAAACATTTTGTTCCCCATCAGGCAAACTATAGGATCATTAAAGCTGTTGGTGATGCCCTGGGCATGAAAGAGGAGCAGGTTGTTCTCACGGTTGCAAAATATGGAAATACTTCGGGAGCTTCTATCCCTATGGCTATCAATGATATTTATGAAAGTGGAGAACTTAAAGCAGGAGAACTTTTACTCTTAGATGCTTTTGGCGGGGGTTTAACCTGGGGTTCGGCACTTGTTCCTTTTAGCCCTTTATTACGATTTTAATTTTCCTGCTAATTTCTGATACACGTCTGAAGATTTTAAAAGCTCTTTATGTGTTCCAGACGCGACTATAACTCCCTTTTGAAGTACAAGGATCTGATCTGCATGTTCAATTGTAGAGAGTCTATGTGCAATTGTTATGGTGATTTTGTCTTTTGTGTATCCATCAAGTGCTTTTTGTATGCGCTTTTCACTTTCATTATCCAATGCTGATGTTGCTTCGTCAAACAGTAAAAGAGAAGCGTGTTTATAAATTGCTCTAGCTATTGATATCCTTTGACGTTGACCACCGGACAAGTTGCTTCCAGCTTCAGACATTACAGTGTATATGCCATTTTCAAGCTTTTGGGTAAAGTCATATGCATCTGCAAGCTTAAGAGCTTGTATAACTTTTTCTTCATCAATTGTTTCTTCGCCATAGGCAACATTCGCAGCCAGAGTATCTTGAAAAATATAAACTCTTTGTGTTACCAGCGATATATGATGTTTTAGTGATTCTAGTTTATAGTCTTTTATATTTAGATCGTTAATTTTCACAATTCCTTCATCCGGATCATAAAAACGTAAAAGCATTGCAATGAAGGTGGATTTTCCACCCCCACTATCTCCGACAAGTGCTATCTTTTGCCCATCCCGAATTTTTATATTTATATTTTTTAATGCGTAATTATCATCATACATGAGTGAAACATTTTTAAATTCAATAGTTTTTATATCCTCAGTTAAAATCGTTTTTCCATCTTTTATATTTGGTTGCCTATCTAATATTTCAAAAACTCTCTCACTTGCAGCAATTGCATCCTGAATTTTTGCATAGGTTGCACTAAGTTTACGTATTGGCTCAAACACAAGTCCAACTGCTGTTATAAAGGCTGTAAATTCACCTACGGTCATGCGACCATCAAAAACTTCTTGGCCACCAACGTAAATGACAGCTGCAAGACCTGCAACGCCAAGCATTTCCATTACAGGGGGAACGAGTGCACCCACATAAACAGCTTTCATATTAATTTTGAAAAACTGCCAATTATGCAAGCGAAAGCGTTTGAGTTCAAATTCTTGCGTATTATTTGCTTTTATAATTTCACTGTTATTAAAAACTTCTGTTAGGCGGGTTACGATATCAGCATTTTTCTCTTGTGAACGGTGAGAATATTTTTTTAATTTTTTCGCAATGGATATAAGGGGAATTATAGCTAAAGGAATAACAACCAAAGTATAAAATGAAAGCATCGGATTTAAGTATATTATATATCCTACAAGGGCTATAACAGCTAAAATATCTCGAAACATATCCGGTAACATAGTAGACACGAAAGTCTGAATACGCCCAATATCGTTAGTAACACGGGAAATAAGTTCTCCGCTTCTGTTGATATACAAAAAAGCCATATCTTGAGCTATAATATGTGAAAGTAAAAGCTCACGAAAGCGCGTAACAATACTTTGGCCGATATATTCCATAAATACAGTTTGAATGTATTTTCCAACGGATTTAGTAAAGTAAATGCCAATAAGTCCAAGAGGAATCAGATATAGCATCTCTTTTTTCTTTGCTATAAACATATCATCCATTAATGGCTTCATTATCTGTGCACTTGCAACGGTAGATATTACTATTAAAATTCCGCCGAAAATGACAAGCATATAATAAAATTTGTACTCTTTAATATAGGGTAGAAATCTTTTAATTATCTCTTTCAAACGCTCTCCATTAAATAATTGTAACATTTTACACTATATACTCTAGATAAAAGATAAAGTATGACCCAGAAAAAACTAAATTTTCTAAGAAGTAGAGTATTAATCTTGTATATTAGTTTAAGATACAATGTTAGCTTAGCTATTTTGCTATAATTATGTAAAAAATAAAGACAATTATGAAATATCCTTTACATATAGTAGTTAGAAAAAAACTCTCAAGACTGTTAAATGGCATACTCTCTTTTTTTAACAAGAAAGGCACTTATCAAGAATACGTTGATAAAAATAAGGTTAAAAATATTCTTATTATAAGACCAAATTATCGTATAGGTAACTTGATATTTTTAACACCTCTCATTAATGAGTTGAGCAAAAATATACCAGATGTCAAAATAGATATCATTGTGGGGATGCAACTGGCAGGAAAAGTATTGGAACCTATGCCAAATGTAGAAAAAGTCATAGATATTCCAAGAAAATTATTACTTCATCCTTTTAAAATGTTTACCCATATTAGGCAAACACGAAACAAGATGTATGATATAGCATTAAATGTTTCAGGTACTTCAACGAGTGCCCAAATCGTCTGTGCTCTTGTTAAAGCAAAATATAAAGCAAGCTTTGCCAGTGACAAACTTTGGGCAAATTTTACTCATATACAAGACAGAGGAACAAAGAGATATAGGCATATGGGACTTGAAAGCTTAGAGTTTTTAAGATTTTTCAAAATTGATTTTCCAGAACAAGAACCTACTTTGGATATAAAGCTCACAAAAAATGAGACTGATCAAGCTGGAAATGATCTGCGAGAGCTGCTATATGCAAACAATATATCAACCGATAAAAAAGTTATAGCCATTTTTAGAAATGCAAGATTTGATAAAAAAATCAGTGATGCGTGGTGGAGTGAGTGGATTGATGAACTCACAAAGCTTGATAATAACTTTATAATCGTAGATATACTTTCTCCAGACATTCCCAAAAAAATTAACGATAAAGTTTTAGAGTATTCAAACAAAAATTTAAGAGTTCTTGGTGCCTTTTTTAAAGCATGTGATCTATATGTGAGTGCCGATACCGGACCTATGCATCTTGCTGTTGCTTCCAATGCAAAAGTTTTGGCACTTTTCAATAAGACAAATATCGAGGCATACGGTGCACTGGGTAATAATAGCGCAACCATAGATATAGAAAACTTATCACCTAAGAAGGTGGCACAGGTTAGCGTTGAGCTCTTATCTGCTTCTGTTGGATGATCCTCTGTTCCCACGGTAACCACCACGACTAGAAGATGAATTAGAGCGATTGCGGTTATTGCCACGGTAGCCACCACCGTTTCTTGAACGTCCACGACCTCTTGTATCTCTTCTTTTACCGGCTCTCTCAAGAATAGCAACAAGCTTATCAGCAGGGATACCAATAGAGTTTGGTCCTTTGATATCTTGTTTGTCCAAGATCATAGAGATCAGTTTAAACATAATCGTTTCTTCATCTATATCTTCTTTTAAGCGATCAAGAACTTTATGTGCTTCATCATATATGTGTTGATCTTCGATGGTTCTAACAATATTTTCAACTGTACTTTTGCGTAGATCATTTTTACTTGGAACATATGCATGCTCCATAGAAGTACCAACTTTTTGTTTGATACGTTGCAGTTCTTTGAACTCTAAAGGAGTTAAAAGTGTAATAGCTTTTCCTTTTGTACCGGCACGTCCGGTTCTACCAATACGGTGAACATAAGATTCCGGATCAAATGGAATATGGTAGTTAAATACGTGAGATATATTGTTGACATGGATACCACGTGCAGCTACATCTGTTGCAACAAGAACCTGTACAGAGTTGTTTTTAAAACCCTTGATAACATTTTCACGTTGACGTTGTTCCATATCTCCATGAAGTCCGTTTGCAAGGTAGCCTGCATTGCTTAGTACATTTGAGAGTCTGTCAACTTCTGATTTTGTTCTACAAAATACAACTGATTTTTTTGTATCTTCACTATCCATAAGACGGATGATGGCATCATCACGCTCATGCTCATCTATAACATAGTAAAGTTGTTCAATATCTGAATTTGTTGTCTCACCCTTTGTGATTGAGATAAATTCAGGATCCTGAAGAATTCTACTTGCCAATGTTTTGATAGGTTGTGGCATAGTGGCAGAGAAAAGCAGTGTTTGGCGATTTGTCGGAAGGTAAGAGAATATCTCATTGATATCATCTAAAAATCCCATGTCAAGCATCTCATCAGCTTCATCTAGTACAACCATACTTGGAGTAAAATCGCTAAGCATCCCTTTTTTTAGAATGTCTAACATACGTCCCGGAGTTGCAACCACTACACTTGCTCCACGAGAGATAAGGTCTAGCTGACGCTTATATGAGCTACCACCATATACAGTTACTGTTTTTACACCCAGGTTACGACCATATTTAAAAATTTCATCACTTACCTGTGTTGCCAGTTCGCGAGTTGGTGTGATTACTAAAAGTTCAACTGAGCCGTTAAGTTGCATATTGTTCAGTGCCGGCAGAGCAAAAGCAGCAGTTTTACCTGTACCTGTATGTGCCTGACCTACCATATCTTTACCTGCTAAAATAAAAGGGATCGCCTGTGCTTGAATTGGTGAAGGAGCAGTAAATCCTGCAAATTTGATACTTTTAAGTATCTCCGGCTTTAAGCCTAATTCATCAAATGTCATTAGTTTTTCTTCTTGTGTTTGTGCATTGTCTTGCATCATTATCCTTGATTGTTTAAGGAGATGACGCAAGGAAATTGTTCTTTACTCAAGTCTATCAGGGCATCTTCCCCTTAAAATATTTTCGGAATTGTACCTAAATATTGATTAGTTAATATTAAAGTTATAAATGTTGTTCATTGCTTAAGTTTATAATGCTACAAAAAGAATAAATAATTTAAATATTGTATAATGACATACAAAATACTACGAAGGCGCTTTATGCAATTTGATCTCTATCTTTTACTTTCGATATTTCTCATTGTAGTGTTGGTGGTTGTGTTATATATCTATTTTAAACTCAAAGAGCAACTATATCAAGAACAAACAAAATATCAGCAGCTGCATCAGGAACTAGCCGCTCTCACTCAAGAAAAAAGTGATCTTGAACTGCGTTATGCCGTGCTCAATACCCGTTATGAAGATGAAATAAGATCTTCCAAAGAGAAACTCGAAACATTACAAAATGCAAAAAATGAACTCTCACGTGAGTTTAGCAACCTTTCAAACAAGATATATGAAGAGAAAACAAAACAGTTTTCTGTGACATCCAAAGAGCAGCTTGAACTTCTTTTAAAGCCGTTTCGTGAGCAGATCAGTAACTTCTCAAAAGAATCACGAGAACAGTTTGAGAGTGAGCTGAAAGACAGACACCTGCTTAAAGATGAACTGATGCGTTTAAAACAGATGAATGAGCAGTTGGCATCCGAAGCGCTAAATTTGACAAATGCACTCAAGGGTGAGAATAAAACACAGGGAAATTGGGGTGAGATAGTACTGGAAAATATACTTGAGCAATCTGGTCTTCGTGAGGGTGTTGAGTATGAACTGCAGGCAACGCTTAAAAGTGATGAGGGCAAAACTTACCGTCCCGATGTAGTGATACATATGCCGCAAAACAGAGATATTATCATAGACTCCAAAGTTTCCCTTACAGCTTATGAACGTTTTGTCAACGAAGAGGATCCACAGGAGAAAACGAAAGCTCTCAAAGAGCATATAGCAAGTATATCATCACATATTAAAGGCTTAAGTGAAAAAAGATATGAGAAGCTTGAGGGGGTCAATACCCTTGATTTTGTACTTTTATTTATGCCGATTGAGGGTGCTTTTTTGTTAGCACTTGAGCAGGACGGGGAGTTTTTCAAACGTGCGTACGAGAGCAATATCTTGGTAGTTTCCCCATCAACACTTCTTGTAACGCTAAGAACGATAGAGCATATTTGGCGAACACAAAGACAAGAGGAACATGCTAAAAAAATAGCTACAGAAGCAGAAGCTATGTATGATAAACTTGTAGGTTTTGTTGAAGAGATGCAAAATATCGCTACACATATTCAAAGAACACAAGATGCATATGACAAAGCGATGAATCGACTCTCTACAGGGCGTGGCAATGTTATAAAAAGGGCA
>JALWLL010000039.1 GCA_026996295.1 Sulfurimonas sp. | reverse complement strand
TCAAAGGCTGTGTTATCTCAGGTTTATTCAACACTTCTTTAACTGAAAAAGAAGCTATAGATGCCAAAATAGCAATCAAGGTATAGGAGAATATTCTACCCATACTGAAAATACCCACTACACGCATCGACCTACTCAATGTTGATGAGTTTTTAATCAGAAGAGGCATCAACATTGGTGCACATGAGAACATACAGGCAGTCGATCCATAAGCAATACCCATGAGAAAAATACTTACATATGTTGCATTCTCCAACATTTCAAAAACTTAAAACTTATACTTAAGACCCGCATAGAGCACTCTACCTGGATCTACCGTGATGCTCGCATCTTCATTGCTAAGTATATCATCATCATTTCTATCACTATACAAATACACTGTTCTGTAATATTGATTATCTACAATATTGTCAACTTTTACAAAGAAATGTAAATTTTTATTATGATTATAATCAACTCTCATATTTATTTTTTCATATCCAGGCATAGATACAAAATTTGTTTCATCTGCATAGTACTTGCTCTGTGCATAAAACTCAGTCATAAAATTCCATTTTGGCATAAATTTATAGTTGACGATGAGATCAAACTTATGATGAGGGACTCTCGGAAGTTGATTGCCCTTTATATCATAAGCTTGGTCATATGTATTATATGCCACTACAAAGGGATTATGTGAAGTGTAGTATGCATCCAAATAGGTATATGCTGCATTAAAGGAGAACTTTTTATTTCTGTCGCTTTTTAAGCTCAGTTCCACTCCTTGGTTTCTGGCATCTCCAACATTATCATAGTAATCACTATCCCAGTTGTACGTACCATCCACTTTGGATATAATATTTGTCGTATCTGTTACAAAGATAGATGCCTGATAGAATACACCTGAGCCTACACTACCTCTACTACCAACTTCATAAGTTATATACGTTTCCTTATCCAGACCGGGATTATCATCCAATTGATATATCTTTGGATTTCTAAATCCTGTAGAAACATTTGCATAAAATGTATGTTTCTTATTTAGTTCATACGTTGTTCCAACTCTATAAGTCAGGTTTCTAAATATTTCACTATCAGTTGATGAAGTGTCACTCCAATCTGTTCCATTATAATCATGATCATATGAATCATCTGTATATTTATTATAATCATATCTTAAATTTAAAACAGCAGTAAACCTAGTGTTTACTTTATACTTTGTCTCCCCATAGATGGCATATCTATCTTCCGTTGACTCATCCAAACTACTTTCACCTACATAATATGTTTCAGTTGTACGTGTTCTATAGCTGTAACTAGAGTACTCTGTCGTAGTTTCTCTATAATCATCGTACTCTCTTTTTCCAAAATCAATACCCACCATATATGCAAAATCATCTACAGTATCTCTATACTCTGATTTTATACCATACTGTTTGATATCTGTATCATTGTCTCTAGTATAGGTATCATCATCACCATCACCATTTATATCTTGAGGAGAAGAGATATAATTATATAAATCTTTATAGTAATACGTAATAACTTTTAAGCTTCCAAAATCTTCAAAATCTTTGTTATAAGTTATATAGTACTTATAAATATCAGAGTAGTAGTCTTTACTCCAAGCCAGATTCCCATCATCTGCACCTGTTGGATTTGTATCAGCTTCAGTTACACCGGTTACACTACCCCTTGTGGTTTCTTGATATTTTTTAGTATAGTCAGCACTAAAAACTATATCACTCATATCATCTATAAAGTATGTAAACTTTCCACTTGCAGTTTTTTGATCATTTTGTGTCTGATCCCAATACCCATCCTCATACTTGTATCCAGCTAAAACATCTACGGCATATTTATCCGTGCTGTGATACGCTTTTGCTTTATAATTTTGAAAACCATAACTACCGGCTTCTGCACTTACCTCACCGCCACTTCCACTTTTAGGTTTTTTTGTTGTTATGATGATCGCTCCGGCAGAAGCATCAGCACCATACAGATAGCTAGCACTTCCTTTGATCACCTTTATAGACTCTATTTCATCTATATTTATACCTCTTACTTTTCCTCCATCCTGCATAACAGGCACACCATCAATAACCACTGCTACACCTGTATCTTCTCCCATAAACTCTTGTTGATTTACACCCCTAATGTGAATCTCAACAACATCACTTCTAACATCCGCTGTAATCCCCGGTATAGTCTGAAGGAGTTCATTTATATTTTTAGGGTCAATCTGCTCGATTGTTTTTTCATCTATAACATTAACGGTCGAAGCTTCCGTTTTTGCATCTGCAGCTATTCCTTCTATCGTAGATGATTCTACAAGTATTGTTCCCAACTCAACTTCTTCTGCTATAGCAAAGGAGCAAAAAAGCATCACTCCAAATACAATTTTATTTTTCATTGTCAATCCTCGCTATGAATTTAACACAAATTGTACGAGAAGAGTGTTACAGAATTGTTAAATAATCCTAAAAAAATTATATTAATTATAAAAACAATTATTTTTCACAGTTAGTATCCAATCCTGCTTACAGAAAAGATTTGGAAGGATTCGTTTTGTCAATTGTTTGCAGCTACTTCTGAGCTGTTATAAAACATCTCTTTTTAACTCTTTGACATCTAATGCAAATTGTAAAGTTTTTTTCTCTCACTTGAACCGGCAATATTGAGCTGTTTTCTGTACTTGGCGATGGTACGTCGTACCATTTTGACTTTGAACTTTTCCTGTATGAGATCAAGAAGTTTCATATCGCTTAGCGGTTTTGCTCTGTTTTCTTGCTTGACTAAAGAGACGAGATATTCTTTTATAGCTGCATTGGAGACATCTTCATCTATTGCCGTGGTAAAGAACTCTTTCATCGCAAAAACTCCCCTCTCACATGCTATATACTTATTTGCAATGGCGCGTGAAATAGTAGAAGGGTTATGACCAAACTCATCTGCCAATGTTTTAAGAGTTAACGGCATGATCTGTCCGCCTGTAAAAAACTCATACTGATACTCAACAATCATCAAGCCCACTTTATAGAGTGTTGCACGTCTCATATCAAGTGCATCTACTAAGCCTTTTGCCTCTTTTATTTTTTGTGAGATAAACTCATGCTCAACAGCGTAATTAGTATCTATTTTGATCGTTGGATAGTAGGCATCATTGAGTTTCACTTCAATAGCATCTTGCTCATTAAAATAGATCATAAGATCAGGCACTATTTGAGCAGAATCCTCCTGATACTCTATTGCAGGAGGATTTTTAAAACTTCCAAGAACACGCATCACCTCACTAAAATGCTCTTTGTTCGCATAGTCGTGGATATCTTGAAGATTTTGGATCACCTCTTTTGCTAAAGAGTACGCGGCATCACTTATATCAGAAGCATCAAGTTGAAACAAAAAACTCTCAGAAGTATCTTTAGCTCCAATTCCAAGAGGTTCTACATGAGCAAATCTTTGCCTGATTTTTTCAAACTCTTGCAGACTTATGCCATTTTGCTCACAAAAGGTTTCACTATCACCCTCATAGTATCCGTTTTCATCCAGATTTTCCACAACGAACTCTGCAATTTTAAGTGAGACAGGTGTCGGAAAAAGCGGCTTGCCGAGCTGTTCATCTAACACATCATATAAAGATTTTTTTTGGATGGTAAGTGCTTCGATCTGTTCGGTTCTTGAGTTGGAGACCTGCCCCGATATGATCTTTTTTGGAATTTTTTTTTCAAACTCCTCTTCATAACCGGATGCAATTTCTACAACAGGGTTGGCTTCAACAAAAGGGCTCATCGCTTCATTGAGTTCACTTAAACTTGAGTGAAGTATCGGAAGCCAATTTCTTAAAGTGTTGGAGAGTTTATGTTTGTTCTCTACACTTTGCGTCTGCCTTAATGCTGCCATACCAAATACCTTTAAGCCCTAAAGCTTAAATGCCTCACCGAGGTAGTATGTGCGAACATCTTCGTTTTGTCCTATCTCATCACTTGTTCCCTGTGCCAGTAATTCACCCGACTTGATAACATAGGCTCTGTCACAAACAGCCAAAGTCTCACGAACATTATGATCGGTTATAAGCACCCCTATCTCATACGAGACCAGTTGTTTTATAACATTTTGTATATCCATCACCGCAATAGGATCGACTCCGGCAAAAGGTTCATCAAGCAGTAAAAATTTGGGTGCATTAACCAAAGCACGTGCTATCTCAACACGACGACGCTCACCGCCCGAGAGGCTGATCCCCTTACGGTAGCGAATAGGCTCGATATTGAACATATCCAAAAGTTCGAGTATCCGTTGCTCTTGCGCTTTTTTATCTTTTATACTTACCTGTGCAGCTACCATAAGGTTGTCTTCCACTGTCAAGTCCTTAAAGATAGAAGCTTCCTGAGGTAAATAGCCTATCCCCTTGCGTGCCCTTTGATGCAGGGGCATATCGGAAATGTTTTCACCATCAAAGAACACCTCCCCTCCACTTGACTCTACTAGTCCGCATATCATGTAAAAGGTTGTTGTTTTTCCAGCTCCGTTTGGTCCCAAAAGCCCGACAACCTCACCGCTTGAGACCTCCAAGCTTATCCCTTTGACTATCTCTAAGTCTTTTATCTTTTTTTGTAAGTTGACTGCTTTAAGCGTGTGCATAATGAACCTTATACTCTCTTTGATTATCTGAAATTTTTTCTATCTCTATGCGCAGAACATCGATACCTGCAGATATGAGTAGGTTTTCAAGCTCCTCATCACCCCACTCTAT
>JALWLL010000038.1:3227-53419 GCA_026996295.1 Sulfurimonas sp. | reverse complement strand
TAGCTGCCACACTTCGCTTGATACATCACTGTCCACATGGTTACCCTACTGAAAACTGTATGAAGTTTGATACTGATATGTTTGAAAGAGATAAACTCGGTGAACTTTCAAGAATCTTTATTGATTCAAAATATAGAAACTTTAAAACAACAAAAAAAATCATACATGAATTAAAGAGAGCGATATACTTAAAAATGTCAGAACTAGGTATAGAATATACATATGGCGCACTTGAACCGAGTTTTATACGCCTGTTAAAAATGAGTAATATGAATTATGAAATCATCGGAGAAAAACAACTGCATGGAAAAATGGGTTTAAGATATCCTTGTATCTTAAATACAAAAAAACTAGAAAATGACAATAAAGAATTTATTGATCTCTTGGGAAAAACAAAAAAATGAACACTAGCTTAGTCACTGCATTCTTGCTTCTAGGATTCAGTACAAATATTTATGCAGAAAAAAATGAAGTAATTAATATTATTTCTGATGATATGAAGCACTATAATAAAGTAGCAACTATCACCAAACAAAATGAACACTACCAGCCTTATATAATCTCTGTTTTTTATGGAAAAGAACTGGAAAAACTTGGTATATCCAATTTAAAGCAAGCACTTGAACTTGTTCCAGGTGTTGATATGGCAACAGACAATACAAATATTCAAACACCTATTTTTAGAGGTTCCAATCCCCTTGCTTATGGGCAATCTAAACTTTTTATTGATGATGTACTTGTAAATAATATCTTTTTTGATGCCTACCCGGAGTACCTCTCTTTTCCTATAGAGATGATAAAGCGTATAGAGATAGTGCGGGGTCCCGGAAGTAAAACAGATGGGGTCAATGCCTATGCAGGCTCTATAAACGTCATCACCTATGCAGAAGATTTTAAAGGCTTTGATACCAAAGATAAACTCATTTTTAAGTATGGTTCCTACGATTATAAAATGGGTGGTTTTTTCAAAACCATCAAAACAGAGGAATTAAAAGTTTTTATAGACTTTTTTTATCAACAAGACAACAAAAAGCTCTCTTCCGGTCCCGATGGACTCTCTCAGGGTGCATTTAGCAACTCTACACTAGGTATAGACAACTCTGCTTTTTCACGCTCAGGAGATGCTCCCCTTTGGCTTAAAGAGTACTCTTTGGGAGTTAATCTAGAGTACAAAAACTTTTTTGCAAAAATGAGGCTGCTCAATCACACGCAAGGGAGCGCTTACGGGATCAACCTAGCTTTGCCACAAGATGATGACAGGGTCAAACTTCCAAACAACTACCTTGAACTTGGCTACAAAAAAACAACTGCCAGCTATAGCTTGGAGATTAAAGGGGGAATCAAGGAGGATGCATTTGATTCAAAATCAAAACTTCTTCCAGATGGTGTTGAGTTTATAGATATGTTAACCTTTGATACCAACGGTACGGTCATACCTGTCACATTTAGTGATGGTATCTATGGAGAGCATTATGCAAAACAAAGGATGTTATACCAATCCTCTTACTTAAAATACAAAGCTATACAAGGTCATACTTTCACACTCGGTTACAGATATACAAAAGAAAACACCATAGAGATGCGCTCAAAACTCTCCAACTGGGCAAATGGAGATGCTGCCTTGGTGGATTATACAGATACCTATCCGTTTTTTGATAAAAATGCCAAACGAGACACGATCGTGTACTCTCTGCAAGATGAGTTCAACTACAGTCCTGCTTTGAGTTTTGTTTTTGGTTTCAACTATGAACAAACCACCTACAAAGATGCCGGTTTTGAGCCAAGGGTCTCTATGGTATATCAGTATGATTACAACAACATCTTTAAAGTGATGTACAGCAAGTCTCACAGAAATCCATCGTGGCAAGAGATGTTTACTAAAAACAACCACTCAAGAATAGGCAGTACAGACCTAAACCCCGAACGTGTAGAGGCGTATGAGTTTGCATATATAAGAAACTTCTCCGCTGACACCTATATTCAGTCAAATATTTTTTATCTGGCAAATAAAGACCAGATCTACAACTCAGTAACTGATGCAAACTACAGAAATGTGCTAGATACAAATATATACGGTTTAGAGCTTGAGTATAAAGGGCATATCACTTCTGTTGATCAAGTATATGTCAACTACTCCTATGTAACGGGAAGAGCCCACATAAAAGATGAGGACAGAACTGAATCACTGGCAAATATAGCACATCATATGGCAAAGGCGTACTATATTTACAACCTAAACTCTGCCCTCTCTTTGAGCTCACTTCTTAAATATATCGGTTCAAAAGACAGGGTATCTACCGATACACGTGAAAAAGTAGATGCGTACACGACTCTTGATCTCTCTGCAACTTATAAAAACATTCAGGATGACTACAAGATAACTCTGAGTCTAAAAAATCTTTTTGATGAGAATGTCAAGTACCCGTCTCCACCCAACACATATGTAGAAGACTATACCCAAGAGGGTAGAAATTTTCTTGTTACTTTTGTGAAAGAGTTTTAGATGATGAAGATAGTTGTAACGTTTTTTATCTTTATCACTTTTGTTCACGGATATACCTATAACGAGGTACTTCTCAAAGCGCAGGCGTCAATATTTCCAAAGATTCTTTTGCTTGATAAGAAGCTTAAAAACAAACTTGTGGATGGAAAAGTTGTTTATACCATTGTCTATGAAAAAACTGATTATTTAACAGCTAAAGAGGTTGCTAAATATATCAACACAGAGTTTGCAAACTCTCTTGAGGGCTTTACATATAAGATAAATTTGGTTGAATTTTCTGAACTTTCAGCACACATAAAAACCTCTGCGTTTTATGTACTTAACTCAGAAGAACACATATCAAATGTAGCAAAGATCGCCAAGCAAATGGGTGTTATCTCCTTTGCTTATGATGTGAGTAATCTTAAAAACGGTCTGCTACTTTCGTTGATGCTGGAGAAGTCAACTGTTTTATATCTTAACAAAAACAATCTATATACACATAACATAGACTTTGTCAATGTTTTTTTACAGATGGTTCGCTTTATTGATGAAAGTTAAAGGTTTACACTATGGGGTACACCGTATTACATTTAAAAATTAAAATGGAGATAATGTAAGTATGTTACAATATCTCGTCATTAGACTTAGATACTAAACTGAAGGTTTTTTTGTGAAAAATAAAAAGATAAAGTCACTCTCTACAAAGATAGTACTTTCGACTGGATTTATCTCATTTTTTGCCATTATTGCCATATTTACAGTTTTTGAAAAAATCAACAAAGAAGCTTTTTACAAAATAGAAGTAGAAAAAGCAGAACTTATAGTCAGCACCATTGAACCTCTTGTCTCCCTTAACATGTACCTGGGACTTGATGCAGAGGTAGAAAATATTGCACTTCAGCTTATTCAAAATCCAAATGTTTTAGCAGTAGAGATCTTCACAGATAAAAAACTTATCAACCAAAAAAAATCACTTGAATATCTTGATGAGATCAATGACTCTTTTATAGTTGAAAGAGATATATTTAAGCCAAACTCAAGTGTACATTTAGGAACCATTGTTCTAGTGTATTCGAGTGAAAATTACAATAAACTTATCGACAGATATACAACACTCATCGTGATCTTGCTTGTAATACTTGCTATCGTCTTTTTTATTTTTGGTGCTTATGTCAAAAAACTTCTCTCTCCACTCAAAAAAATCGCTAAATCACTAAAAAACTATTCTCCAAAGAAAAAAATAAAAATACCTTACATTAAACAAAACAACGAGATAGGTCTTATCTCTCATGCTCTAAATGATATGCAGAAAAAAATACTCGAGTATTCAACAAAACAGCAAAATATAAACCAGGTTCTTGAGAAAACAGTTAAAGAAAAAACCTTGGAACTACGTCAACAACTCTACATAGACACTCTAACAGGCTTACCAAACAGATTAAGCTTACTCAATGATCTCAGCGCTGTAAAAGATGGTGCCTTACTCATCATAAACATAGATGATTTCAAGGAGATCAACGATTTTTACGGTCATGTTGCAGGTGATAATATTTTGAAAAAATTTGCAAACAGACTCAAAGGTATGTTCAATGATGCCGATCATATAGAGCTTAAGCGTCTCTCGGGAGATGAGTTTGCCCTTTTCTTTATGCACAAACCTTCTTTAGAGGAGTTTATGTACATAGCAAATAACCTTGTATATCATGTTGAAAAAATGGTCTTTTTCCATGAAAACAATGAACTCGCCATAAGAGTCACAGTCGGCGGTGTTTTTCAACTTGACGGTGCACTAGAAAAAGCGGATATCGCACTAAAGTCTGCCAAAAAACAACATAAATCATTTTTGCTTTATGATGAAAGCTCCAACATTGAAGAGCAGTACAAAGAAAATATGGAGTGGGTTAAAAAACTTAAAAAAGCCATCGAAACAAATAATATCATTCCCTACTTTCAACCTATTTTTGATAACCAATCAGATAAAATCGCAAGTTATGAATGTCTCATTCGTCTTATTGACAGCGATCAAAAGGTACTAAGTCCCGGACAATTTCTAACAATAGCCAAAAAAAGTAGACTTTACAGCAAACTGACTAAGCTTATGGTCAAAAAAAGCTGCCAATACTTTGAAAATATCGAGTGTGATTTTTCCATCAATATGTCAGTAGAAGATATGCTTGATCCGGAGATTGTTGAGTATATAAAATACCAACTTGAAAAATATAATGTTTCCAAAAAAATCATCTTCGAGATACTTGAATCAGAGGGGATTGAAAATTATACAGAAGTTTCTGCCTTTATAAAAGAGATGAAAGCTCTTGGATGTCGTATTGCTATTGATGATTTTGGAAGTGGATATTCTAACTTTGAACACCTTTTGCAACTCAATGTGGACTACATTAAAATTGACGGAACTCTTATAAAAAATCTTGATACTGACAGAGAAGCTCAGATTGTTGTTGAAACCATTGTTGACTTTGCAAAAAGACTCGGTATTTTAACGGTTGCTGAGTTTGTTCACAATACAGCAATCAACGAAAAAGTCAAAGAGCTCTTTATAGATCGCTCACAAGGGTTTTACCTAGCCGAACCACAGGAAAAAGCTCTTATTGCCTGCTAAAACATCCATTTATAAAAACTCGAAGTAAAATTTAGTTAGAATTGCGCAATTATTTTTACGCAATACAAAGGGTTAAAATGGGATTAAGCATAGGTCTAGTAGGACTTCCAAACGTAGGTAAATCAACAACTTTCAACGCACTCACAAAAGCACAAAATGCAGAAGCGGCAAACTATCCTTTTTGTACGATAGAACCGAACAAAGCGGTCGTTCCTGTTCCAGACAAAAGGCTTGCAGAGCTTGCAAAAATTGTCAACCCTGAAAGAATTCAGTACTCCACCTTAGACTTTGTTGATATCGCCGGTCTGGTAAAAGGGGCTTCTCAAGGGGAAGGTCTTGGAAACAAGTTTCTCTCAAATATACGCGAAACAGAAGTTATACTTCAAATCGTGAGATGTTTTGAAGATGAAAATATTGTGCACAATGAAGGAAGTATTGATCCTCTTCGTGATGTTGAGATCATAGAAGGTGAACTTATCCTTGCAGATATAGAAGTCCTCAGTAACAGAATAGAGAGACTCAAAAAACAGGCCAAAGCCGACAAAAGTGCCAAAGCAATACTTGAGATGGCTGAAGAGCTTTTAGAGTTCCTTGGTGATGGAAACCTTGCCCGTAACTTTGAGCAAGCAGACACAGACGAGTACGCACAACTTAACCGTGAGGTCAGATTTTTAACAGATAAAGAGATCATGTACGGTGCCAACACCGATGAAGAAGGTCTTTTAGAAGACAATGAGTATGTTAAAGCACTCAAAGATCATGCACAAAAAAACAACTGTGAACTTATCAAACTATGCGCAAAGGTTGAAGAGGAGCTTATCGGTCTTGAAGAGGATGAGGCAAAAGAGTTTCTTGATGAACTTGGCGTTGAAGAATCGGGTTTAGAGCAGATCATACACAAAGGGTTTGATAAACTCGGTCTGATGAGCTACTTCACAGCAGGTGTGAAAGAGGTTCGTGCCTGGACCATCTATAAAAACTCTACGGCTCCCCGAGCAGCAGCAGCGATCCATAATGATTTTGAAAAAGGTTTTATCCGTGCAGAGGTTATCAGCTATGAAGACTTCATAACATATGGTGGCGAAGCAAAAGCAAAAGAAGCCGGAAAAATGAGGCTAGAAGGAAAAGAGTACATCGTTCAAGATGGTGATGTAATGCACTTTAGATTTAATGTGTAAACATTAAATCTAAAGCACTACAGCTATTGTAACTTGGCTATAGTCTCTCCATAGTGAACCTTATCTCCGGCTTTTACAAAAAGCTCTTCAAACATACCCTCTTGTGCTACAATGACAATAGTTGAACCCATTTCAAAACATCCAAAATCATCACCCTTATTTAGGTAGAGATCGTCAAATGTATATACCTGTTCACCTTCAACATTGGCATTGGTCTGGATCCTAGGCTCGAAACTTACTTGCATAACACCAACATTTAAAGCACTCACAAGTACCATATAAAAGATCTTTTTATCAAAAGTTTCACACTGCAGTACCACCCTTTCATTTTCTATAAAAAGATTCAAACGCTTTTTCAGTGAAGGGAAGTTTACAGGGTAAAATTTTCCCGGAATATGTACAGCCTTGAGAACTTTTAAATTCATAGGTATATGATATCTATGATAATCTTTTGGAGAAAGATAAAAATTTATAAAAGTACCATCGTGCACTTTAGTTTTTTCATCTTCTGTAAAATTTTCACCTAAAAGTTCATCAGTTTTGTAGCGCATACCTTTGATTTGAAGGGCATAATCTTGCACAAGCTTACCACACTCCGATATCAAGGAATCACAAGGTGATATAAAGTCATCGGCATCAAGTGAATATTTTCTATCCTCTTTGAGCTTTCTTGTAAAAAGTGCATTGAGTGATCTGTATGTTTGAGGAGAATGAAACTCACTCATATCCAGCCCCATTAATCTGACATAGGAGTTATTTACTATTTTTTGAAACCACTTAGGAAACTCTTTGTTTGCAAATTTTCCAAAATTTTGTGAAATGACTGATGTTATATGTTTTTTCATGAACTTCTCTATCCTGTTATATAATTTTACGTTTTGCTATCTCTTCTATGAGTACCGTTGCATAAGAGCCTTTTGGAAGTGTAAAATTCATCTCATACTGAGCTTCCACCTCTTTAAAACGCCCCTCTATTTCACTTGGAAACACCCAGGCATAACGTCTTGCACCATCAGCATTGATCATATCATCAAACTCTTTTTCTATAGTTCGCGCAGTATCTGATGCTATCTTTGTTTTTTTGCCGCATAACAGCCCCGTTGGCGAAATATCTCTTGTTTCAAACCTCTTGATATCATCTTCACTTCCGTCAAAATCAAAAAGTCTTCCATGGGGATAATGTTGCATTATATCTCCCGAAATAAGCTTAAACGGGTGTGATTGCTTCTTAAGTTTATCTATCTCTAAAGAGGAGATATTTAAAAGCGTTTCAAGCTCTGTTGTTTTAAAACTCTCTATAAGCGTGTTGATCTCAAGTCTTCTACTAAGCCACAAATTGAAAAGATGACTCTGGTATGCACTGATAAGAAACTTTTTTATCTTGGGATTACGCTCTTTTTTTTCACCTTTTGCAATTTTTTCACCTAGTACATGGTTATCACCATCATTGCCGAAGCGTTGATAACCGTAAAAGTTCGGCATACCAAAATTTGCTATATTTTTTAAAGCTTCCTCTATCTTTTGTGCAGATGTCGGATTGACTTTTTTTAGCTTAATAAAAAATCTGTTCCCCTTGAGGTGCCCTATTCTTACTTTGTTGTTATGGTAGGTTTTTGAAAGTATTTTCACATTTTCATGTGAAAAACTCTCCATAGCTTCTTCATATTTTTTATGAAGTGAGATGTATTGCTTGGTCATTGCATGTTTATCTTTGAGACCTGCATAACCGATCTCTTTATTTTTAATTCCCAAATACTTTGCAATCGCACTCACAAGTTCAAGGGTTGAGAGATTTTTTTTTCTTACAAATAAAACCAAATGCTCACCCTCTCCAGAAAACTCATAAAGAGGAATCTCTTCAACAACAAAATCTCGTGGAGTTTGTTTAAAATGAAAGTCGATGCTTGCATGAGCAAGTGAATAAAATCTATCCATATAATTAGCCTTATTTGTGTTTAAAAATGATGTGCTTTACATCTATTTGTATATTTTTTGCGTAATGCTTTTGCAAAAACCTTCAGTGGTGTTCGTGTTTGTTGTGCACGTCTGAGAAGTGCTTTTTTATTTCTTGGAGAAAAAGCAACAAGCATCTCGTACTCTTCCCCGCTGCAGGCAACTTCTTTTGATATTTTTTGTACAAACCTGAAGCCCACACGGTTTACTTTTGCCAACTTTTCAAGGTCACTGAAAAGACCATCTGAGATATCCATACCGGCATGCAAAAGAGTTCGTGAACGTCTGATAAAATCATCTCTGAGTTGTATATTTACAAACTTTGATGCTGTATGTATAGTTCCTAGGCGAAGCAGTTTTTGCAACTCTTTTTTTGATCTTCCAAGCTCACCCGTGTAAGCAAGTAGATCTCCGCAACGTAAACCTTTTCTCAGTAAAGGACGGGTTGCTTCTGAAATAATTGTGATCGTTATATCCAGCTTGGTATTGCTGATTGTATCACCGCCGATTATGGCGATGCCAAACTCTTTTGCCGCATCTTGAAACCCTTTTGAGAGCGCTCTCATTTGTGCTTGAGTGATTGAACTTGGCATCGCAACACTCAAAAGTGCATATTTTGGCTTGGCATTCATTGCAACAGCATCGGAGATATTTACCAACATCGCTTTTTTTGCTATTTGGTAGTGTGTCATCCACTGCGTTTTAAAATGTACATTTTCAAAAAAAGCATCTTTTGAGTAAACACTCTTTCCAACAAGAGCACCATCATCACCAATATGCTTGTTTTGAAACTGTGCAATAAAATAATTCTCTAAATTCAATAAAACTTCTTTAATAACAATGGTAAAAATAATTAAGAGGTTCACTTAAGTATTTATTAAACACTGCCGATATAAAATGATGCGCTATTATAACATCATTAGGATAATTACATGAAACAATCGATAAAGAAGATATTTGAACATATAAGCTTAATTTTATTACTCACTTCTTTTATTGCGGGTGTTGCATTTTTACTTATGGCGGAACAAAACAATTCTTATAAAAAAATAGATAATCTAAACAATCAAAAAAAGATCATATCTACACTTACACGACTCAAAAAAGATGATATAGAGCTTGCACTGATACAGTTCAACGGAAAAAGTGCGCAATTGCACAACGAGATAGGAAAACTACACAATATTTACAAACTCGACATAACAGGAAGGTATCTACTGCAAAATTCCAAAGAGTACCTTGCGGATCTTAACAAACTCTCAGAACTCACAACTGCATTCAACCAAAGAGCGCAGGAGTACTACACAGACTCAAAAGAATCGATACTTCAAAGAGAGCAAAATTTAAAAAATGCGTTTAATGAGATCAATGAGCATATTAATAACATGATATTTAGAAATATCTCTTATGATAAACAAAAATTTTACATATACGAAAAACTAGCCTTGGCAATTTTTGTCATACTGTTTATCATTGCTCTTTGGTATAGAAAAAAACTCAATGCGATCTATCAGGATATTTTATTTTTATATGCATCACATAAAACAAACTACAATATCTATACAGAAGAGATCGATGCTATATCACTGAGGATACATAGAAAACCTCTCAATTCTGATAACCCCGAAATGCTTGATGCAGTTACGGGCATAAACAACAACAAAGGTCTTTTAAACTCTTATACAGAAAAAAAAGGGATGAAAGAGAGTAACTTTACTTCTGTGACTGTACTTGAGATAGACAACTTCTCAAAAACAAACAAAGCTTTTCCACAAGAGGTTACACAAACAATACTGCGAAAGATCGCATTTACGATCTCACTTCATGAGCAGGCAACAGATGTTATTGCCAGAACAGACTACAATCAATTTACCATTATCCTTTCAAGAGCAAGTAAAGAAGAGGCTTTTAAAGAGATCGAAGTGATAAGATCAAGTATTGAAGATACCAAGTTTAAAATACCTAACAAAGGATTTGTAAATATTACCGTGAGTGGCGGGTTTGTTATAAAACCACACAATCAAGCTCTTGAAGATGCTATACGAAAAGCAAAAGAGGTTTTAAAGCATGCTAAGAACAACGGCAAGAATAGAATTTCACAAATTAGAGATTTGGCTGAAAGCAATTTATAAGTATTTCAAATCTCTTTCCATCAAAGATATTTATGTCTCAAATGGTAACAAACCATAGTAACATTCATACAAACCTCACATTTAGTCTTTATAAAGGCGCATAAAGATATAATCACAATTATTTTATTTTTGATAAAGGAAAGCGAATGAGTATTCCTATTTATACTTACGATGCAATTATTGTTGGTGCAGGTCTAGCGGGATGTGCAGCAGCCAGAGAGTTGCAAAATGCAGGAAAAAAAGTTGCTGTTATTACAAAACTTCATCCTTTGAGAAGTCACTCCGGTGCAGCTCAAGGTGGTGTTAATGCAGCATTTAGTGATGAAGATTCTGTTGAATTACATGAGTTTGACACAGTCAAGGGAAGTGATTATTTAGCTGATCAGGATGCTGTAGAATTTATGTGTCAAAAAGCTCCTGAAACGATCCGTTGGGCAGAAAGAATGGGTGCGGCATTTAGCCGTACTGCTGATGGGAAAATTGCTCAACGCCCTTTTGGCGGACAATCTTCTCCTCGTGCATGTTACGCAAAAGACAGAACAGGATTAACTTTACTTCAAACTATTTATGAACAGGCTCATCGCGCAGGCGTAAAGTTTTGGGATGAATGGTACGCAGCTGACCTTATCTATAAAGATGGCAAGGTTTCCGGTGTTGTAGCGTTTAACATTCGCGATATGCAAACGGTAATCTTCAATGCAAAAAGTGTAATGTTTGCAACCGGTGGATATGCACGTTGTTTTAAAATCAACTCAAATGCTCATGCCAATACAGGTGACGGACTTTCCATAGTGGCTCGTCATGGCTTGCCTTTGGAAGATATGGAGTTTGTACAGTTTCACCCATCAGGTCTTTCAGGCAACGGTGTCTTGATCTCAGAAGCAGCACGTGGTGAAGGTGGTCGCCTGATCAACTCCGAAGGTGAACGCTTTATGGAAAAATATGCTCCAAATGCTCTTGAGCTTGCATCTCGCGATGTTGTGTCTCGTGCAATTTTAAATGAGATTAGAGAGGGACGTGGTGTCGGCCCGAGAAAAGATGCTGTCTATATTGACTTAACACATCTTGGACGTGATCTTATTATGGAAAGACTTCCTGAGCTTCGTGATCTTGCTATCACTTTCTTAGGTCTTGACATGATCAAAGAGCCGATTCTCATCTCTGCTACTGCTCACTATTCAATGGGTGGTATCCCTGTAAATATAGCAGGAAATGTACGTAAAAACAATGAAGAATATGTAGAAGGTTTTTACGCTGCAGGTGAGTGTTCATGTGTATCTGTTCACGGTGCCAATCGTCTTGGTGCGAACTCTGTACTTGAGGCTTTACTGTTTGGTCGTTTTGTTGGTAAAACAATGGTGAATGAGATCGACGATATCGAACTTCGTCCTGCAACACAAGAAGATGCTCAAGCAGCACTAAACGAAATCAACTGGGTTCTTAACAATAACGGTGATGAAACCATAACAGGTTTAAGAGAAGAGCTACAACAATGTATGACAGCTAATGCCGGTGCATTTAGAACGAAAGAGACTCTTGAGATTGCTATAGCAAAAATCAAAGAACTTAGAGAAAGATTTAAAAATATTCGTATTAAAGACAAGTCCAAGGTCTTCAACACTGAACTCCAGGAAGCGTTAGAGTTTGGTCATATGCTTGATTATTCAGCATTTATTACTGAAAGCGCTATCGCGCGTAACGAGAGTCGTGGAGCTCACTTTAGAGAGGACTTTGATACCCGTGATGATGAAAACTTCTTAAAACACACAATGGCTTATATGGATGAAAATGGTGATATTACACTTGACTACATGGATGTTACTCTTGGCAAACATGAGCTAAAAGCTAGAACTTACTAAGGGGAACTTATGAGTACAAATACAATTACTACACAAAAAGTTAATTTTAAAGTATTTCGTTTTAATGCTGATGATGATTATCTTCCGTACTACGAAGATTATACTATGGAGGTTACTTCTGAAGAGGTTGTACTAGACATACTAAATAGAATCAAGTGGGATCACGATGGTAGCTTCTCTTACCGTCGCAGTTGCCGTCACGGTATTTGCGGTGCTTGTGCGATCAAAGTAAACGGACGTTCAACTCTTGCTTGTAAAGAGCGCATGAACGACATGATCGAGCTGTTTGGAAATGAACTGACTATTGAGCCGTTAAGTATCAAAAGAGCAGTAAAAGATATGATCATCGATAAGGCGGACTTCTGGAATAAACACGATGCAGTGCATCCATATCTTATTTCTGATGTTGTAGAAGAACCTGAAACAGAGCACTTGGTATCACCTGAGGAGGCCGAGCAGCTTTTAGAAGCTGACCTTTGTATTCAGTGTGGTGCATGTCATTATGCTTGTCCTGTTGTTGAGATCAATGAAGACTTCTTTGGTCCGGCAGCATTTGCAAAAGCCTATCGTTTTGAAGCTGATGTACGTGATGAAGCACATACAAGCAGACTTACGGAACTTCATGAAGAGAAGCAAGGTGTTTGGGACTGTGTAAAATGTTATGAGTGTGCAGAGGTGTGTCCAAAAGAGATCAATCCAATTGACAAGATCACAAAACTGCACCAAATGCTCTTTAAAGAGGGTGTTGCAACATCGAACGTAGCAACTCGCCACGCTGTTGGTTTTAAACACTCTATTGAGAAACACGGTGTTCTTGATGAGGGCGGATTGGTACTTTATTCTGAGGGGCCTTCTATTGTGAAACATATTCCTGTTGCACTCAAAATGTTTAAAAAAGGCAAAATTGTTATGCCGTGGAATATGCCAAAATCTGATAACCTTGATGAAATCAAAAAACTTGTTGAGTCATCTTCAACTGCAAAGTTCTAGGAGTAAGTAGATGGAAAAATTAAAATATGCACTTTTTACTGGTTGTACCGCAAAGCAAAGTACTCCAGAGCAAATGATGTCAACGTTAGCAGTGGCAGATAAACTTGGAATTGAACTTGTTGAACTTACAGAGGCTTCTTGTTGTGGGGCTTCTCATCTGCAAGACTATGATGACTTCCTCTCTTTGGTTTTAAATGCCAGAAATATAGCTTATGCTGAAAAGCATGAGCTTACTATGGTAACTATTTGTAATACATGTCAACTCAATACTGCAATGACCAAGCACCGTCTTGATAATGATGAAGCGTTAAAGGCAAAAGTAAACGAGAAGCTTGCAGAAGTTGGACTCGAATACAAGGGTACTTCAGATATTACTCACTTCCTTTATGCGATCATCGATGATATCGGTCTTGAGAAAATAAAAGAGATGGTGGTTACTCCACTAAGCCAGTTTAATATCGCACCATTTTACGGCTGTCACAATATCCGCCCTTCTGAGCTTCAAAATAAAACGCATAAAACTCCAGAATCTGCTTACCGCCCTACTTCACTCGATGATTTGATCATCGCTTGTGGTGGCGAAACTGTAGATTATGAGGAGAAAACAAAATGTTGTGGTTTTCATGTAGAGTTGCAAGCACCTCGAACTGCTGCTATTTTAACAGGAAATGCAATTGCGGGTGCTATGGATGGAAATGCTGACTGGATGGTTACGCCATGTCCACTTTGTCACCTAAAACTTGATACACAAACACATCATGCGAGTGAAGCGATCGGTCGTGAGGTTGAACTTCCTGTTCTTCACATGCAACAAATGCTTGGACTTGCCCTTGGTTGTTCTGCCAAAGAACTTGGTTTAGATCATCACCTCGCTAACGTAAACTTCGTTTAGTCATAACACTTTCTACTTCCAAGATTTTTCTTGGAAGCATACACTACAACTCTCAAATGGATCTTCATGTCACAAACAATTGAAATAATTTCTTGGAATGTTAATGGAATACGCGCTGTAAGTAACAAAGAAGCCCTTAAATGGATTGATGAACGAGATCCTGACATCTTATGCTTCCAAGAGATCAAAGCGCTTAAAGAGCAAATACCAACCGATCTTTTTCAAAAACATTATGAAGAGGTTCTCATAAATCCGGCTCTCAAAAAAGGCTACAGCGGAACTGCTACATACAGTGTACTTAAAAGTGATTTTCACTCTACCTGTCCCGATATTGATACACTCAATGAGGGTAGAATCATAGAAACACACTATGGTGATATCGTTCTTTTCAATGTTTATTTTCCAAATGGACAAAAAGATGATGACAGACTTGCACATAAGATGAAGTTTTATGATGATTTTTTACTCCATTGTGAAAAACTTCGTGAGGATGGAAAATCGATTATCATCTGTGGTGATGTCAACACTGCACATAAAGAGATCGATCTCAAACATCCAAAAGCAAACTCTAAAAAATCAGGATTTTTACCGATAGAGCGCCAATGGATAGATAAACTCTTAGAGCATGGCTATATAGATACATTCAGGTATGTTCATGGAGACAAAGAGGAGAGTTATAGCTGGTGGAGCTATAGAGCAAATGCAAGAGCTAATAATGTGGGATGGAGAATAGACTATTTCTTTATCAGTGAAGAGTTGGCAGAAAACCTCGAAGATGCTTTCATCCTGGATGATATCGGCGGTTCAGATCACTGTCCTGTTGGAATAAGGCTTTGGATCTAGCAAATGCAATATCATTTAGGTTGTAATCTGATATAATATTTGTACACAACTAAATAATAACAAGGGCTTGTATGCAAGAAACTAGGGAAGTTGGTCTTGTCGGTGCCATCTCCATCGGCATAGGTGGTATGGTAGGTGGAGGGATCTTTGCTGTTCTTGGAGAAGCTGTTTCCCTTGCACATGGCGCCACAGCGGTAGCTTTTTTATTTGCAGGTCTTGTGGCACTTTTGACATCTTATTCTTATGCGAAACTTTCTCTTAGATATCAAAACCGAGGAGGGACAGTTGTATTCATTGACAATGCTTTTAAAAAAAATATCCTCTCAAGCAGCGTCAATGCAATGCTTTGGCTCAGTTATCTTATAACTATCTCTTTATACGCAACCGCTTTTGCATCTTATGCGCAAACATTTTTCAGTACTGATGCCACACCTGTATGGATCAAACACATGTTAATTACGATAGCCATCATCTTGCCGGCACTCATTAACCTTATCAGTGCATCTTTTGTTAGTAAGTCTGAATCTTTCATAGTGATCATAAAAGTTACACTTTTAATCTTAATCATAGCTTCAGGCATACCTTTTATAGATACTGAGCGTATCTCTGTGGTGCACTGGGAAGCACCGCTAGCAATTGTAACGGCAGGGATGATCATATTTGTGGCGTATGAAGGCTTTGAACTGATTGCAAATGCAGCAGAAGATATAAAAGAACCTAAAAAGAATCTTCCGAGAGCATTTTATGCTTCAGTGCTCTTTGTCATCTTGCTCTATGTACTGATCTCTTTGGTAACAGTCGGTGTGGTTTCTGAAGATCAACTGATGCAAGCCAAAGATTATGCTTTGGCTATTGCCGCAAAGCCGGCACTTGGAGAGATAGGTTTTACAATTGTGGCCATTGCCGCTTTGCTCTCTACATTTTCAGCGATCAATGCAACAATTTACGGTAATGCCAGACTCGGATTTTTTCTCGCCAAAGAAGGTGTACTGCCAAAAATTCTAAGCAAAGAGAAAAAAAATATCCCAAATATCGATATTTTTGTTATTACTTTTTTAAGCCTCATTATTGCCAATACCATTAACCTGACTGAAATTGCCATCATTGGAAGTGCCGGATTTTTACTGATATTTACCATTGTCAATATGGCAGCACTAAAGCTCTCGCCAACAATAGGTGCTAACAAAGTGATCGTACTCATAGCAATAATAAGTAGCTTTGCAGCACTTATCACGCTGCTTTTACATACTTACTCTACCAATCCAAAAGCTATATGGGTCTTTGTAATTTTTTTATGTACCTCAGTTGTATTTGAACTTTTTTACGGAAGGCTTATCCGCGGTCACTTTTTTCACAGAGAGTACAACGGTCAGTAAATAGCTTGCTTATGCTGTTTGTTTTTTAAAAAAAAGAGATCTGACACCACTTGTAAAAGCTGCTATATATTCAAATCTTATACCTAAAAACTTAGATGAAGCAGAACTTGCATCGAGGCTTTGTAAATACAGCACAATATCTTTGTTACCAAAAATAGATGCGTACATCATTGCTCTTCCCTTATGCTCAGCACCATGTTGAATAAGGAGCTTAAGCATTTCAAGATCACCTTTAAAGCAAACCCCTTCAAGTGGGCTTTGCCCTCTACTGTTGACTCTGTTGATGTCTGCTCCGTATTCTAAAAGCATTTTTGTGAGCTCAAGATGCCCTTTATATGAGCTAAGCATCAAAAGTGTATCATTGTTATGTGTACAGAGATTGACATTCATACCATAATCAAGCATTTTTTTGAGTTCTTGCGTATTACCGTCTCTTGCAAAATTGAGAGCTATCAGTTGAAGCTGAGCATACCTTTGCTCCTCTTCTTCAGTGATGTTGATACTCATCCCAAAGCCTCTTTAACACCCTTTGCATACTCAGGTGAAACCTGCTCATAAAGCTTCATTTGTTCATCAATGATACTTTGTTGCACACCTTCCATGGAAGCTGCTATATTGCAAAAAAGTTGTTGCTTTTGCTCTTTACTCATCAAATGAAACAGATCTCTTGGTTGTTTGAAGTAGTCGTTGTTGAGAGTTCTGTCATATCTTGTAGCATCGCCGTGCAACTCTATGGCCGGTTCATCATAGATATGGTTTTCTTTTGGACCCCCAAAACTGTTTGGCTCATAATTGACTCCATTTTCTTTGTGAATATCACCAAAGTTCATTGCACCATCAGCATGATAATTGGCCACCTCATTTAAGGGTCTGTTTATTGGTAGCATCTCATAATGCGTTCCAACTCTATACCTGTGTGCATCCGGATATGAAAAGGCTCTGGCTTGCAACATTTTATCTGGAGAGAGACCTATTCCTGGCACTGTGTTTGAAGGGCTGAATGAGGCCTGTTCCACTTCATTAAAATAGTTATTTGGATTTTTGTTTAACTCCAAAACACCCACATCAATAAGTGGAAAATCTTTATGTGACCAAACTTTTGTTACATCAAAAGGATTATCTGCATGATTTTGTGCTTGCTCTTGCGTCATGATCTGTATTTTCATATCCCATTTTGGGTAGTTCCCATTTTCTATCGCTTCATAAAGATCTCTTTGTGCGCTTTCTCTATCTTTGGCAATAACTGCACCTGCTTCTTCATTTGTCATCGTTTTGATACCCTGTTGCGTTTTAAAGTGAAACTTGATCCAAAACCTTTCATTGTTATGGTTTATAAAGCTATAGGTGTGTGAACCATATCCATTGATATGTCTGTAGCTTGTAGGCAAGCCGCGATCTGAAAACAATATGGTTGTTTGATGGAGACTCTCAGGATGTTTAGACCAAAAATCCCACATAGCGCTATTGCTTCTCATATTGGTTTTTGGATCTCTTTTTTGCGTATGGATAAAATCGGGGAACTTATAGGGATCCCCAATAAAAAATACCGGGGTATTGTTTCCGACCAAATCCCAGTTCCCCTCTTGAGTATAGAACTTGATTGCAAATCCGCGAACATCCCTCTCAGCATCAGCAGCTCCTTTTTCACCGGCAACTGTTGAAAAACGCAAAAACAGTGGAGTTTCTTTGCCTACTTCTGAAAATATATCTGCTTTGGTGTATTGGGTAATATCATGTGTGATAGTGAGCTTTCCATGAGCAGCCGAACCTTTGGCATGGACGGCTCTTTCTGGAATACGTTCTCTGTTTTGGTGTGCAAGTTTTTCGATCAAGTAATAATCTTGCATTAAAACAGGACCATTTTCTCCTGCCGTTAATGAGTTCTGATTGTCCCCTATTGGGTTGCCTGCTGTTGATGTAAGCTGTTTCATAATAAGTCCCTTATAATATTTTTATTACAAAACTATATTGCAATACTCCTTAAGGGATAATTATTATTATTTAGTAATTATTTTACCTTTGGTCTAAATGCCTTTATAACATTTTCATTAGTGACCATAAATGGACCCTCTATAAGATCTATGCAGTATGGCACTGCCGGAAATACCGCATCTAAACACTCGCGAATCGACTTCGGTTTTCCGGGAAGGTTGATAATAAGAGATTTGCCTCGTATCCCTGCACTTTGACGCGACAATATCGCCGTTGGAACATACTGTAAAGAAACCTGTCTCATAAGCTCGCCAAATCCTGGCATCATCTTTTGACATACATTTTCAGTGGCTTCTGGAGTCACGTCACGCAGTGCGGGACCTGTGCCACCTGTGGTAACCACAAGACAACACCCCTCATCATCACAAAGCTCGATCATAGTACGCTCTAGTATATCCTGCTCATCGGGAATACATCTATAAACAATCTCAAAATCACTCTCCAAGTACTCTTTCATAGTATCTTGAATCGCTACACCGGAAATATCTTCATATATCCCCTTGCTTGCACGATCGCTTGCCGTTATAACACCTATTTTTATTTCACTCAAATTATCTCCTTTTTGTATTAGTTTGTTTGTAAAAAATGGTTTGCTTCTTGTATCAGGGTAACGCAGGAATACTCTAAAAAAAATTCTTTTGCCCTGCTCGCTTCTATGATGTTGTCTTTAGCCCCAAGATATACTTCTATAACAACTCCCTGAGATACTAAATCCTCTAGCACTTTTTCATCCCATACATAATACAGCAGCTCTTCTAGTTCTTCATAACTTGAGTGAGAGTGTTGCACTATTTTGTGCTCATAAGGCTTAAAACAGCTTTTGATAAATGTTTTTAAATACAGCTCTTTGTTTTTCTTATAAGAAAGCAGTTGTAATCGCTTGAACTTTTCAGAAGTGCCTTGAAAAAAAGCAGGCGAAAAGAGTTGTACTCTATCAAGACGTTTGTTGTTTTTGAGCTGTTCTTGAGCATAGCGTAAAGCCTTAATAGCTCCATAACTAAAGCCGCCAACGCAATAGTGTGAATCATCTCTATACCTCTGAAAAAGGTAAGACTCATTTTGCAACGAAAAACCGCTAAAGAACTTCATTTATTAATTTTTTAACCTCTGATTTTGTTATGCTTTCTCTCTCATACAAGATTTTTTCGATCGACTGCATCACATGACTCATCTTTTCAAGCAGCACCGTACACTCACCGTAAAGCCTGTTCATAATCACTTCCTCTTCCGCTTGTGAAGATATTAAAGAACTTCCCATACCATACTTGTTAATCATTTTTTCGATGAGCTCTTTTGCTTCATCAAGGTCATCTTTGGCACTACTGGAGTGTTCATTGTATTTTATAGAACAAGCAACTATACCGGCTAAATGCATTTTTATTCTTGATTCAAGTTCATGCTTAATCAGTGGCTCATCTACATTTGGCGTGAGTTTTTCATTGGAGAGCATCAGCTTCTCAAACGGCAGATCAAAGTATGTAGCACTGAGCACCTTGCCTGACTGATACGTTATACGATATTTTTTTTGCTCATCGCTTAACATTTTTAGTTTTTTCTTTCCAAACATCACTTTATCTTTTACATGGTGAAAATGCTCAATCGTTACCTGAAAATCATTTTCTCTCAAAGAAAGAAGTGCTGCCTCGTTGACCAATGCAGCAAGCGCCGCACCGTTAAAGCCGACTGTCATATTGGCAACAGCTTTTACGTCAAGTTCATGCGGTACCTTTTGCAAATATTTTGAGAGTATGGACTCTCTCTCTTTTTTGGTTGGAAGCTCTACAAATATTCTACGGTCAAACCTTCCTGCACGCAAGAGTGCAGAATCAAGCACATCAATTTTGTTGGTAGCAGCCAGTACAATCACTCCGCTTGAACCTTCAAAACCATCCATCTCTGTCAGAAGCTGATTGAGTGTAGCTTCTCTTTCATCATTACGTTGACCGTCTCTTTTTTTACCTACAGCATCGATCTCATCAATAAAAATAATAGAGGGTGAGTTCTTTTTTGCAGCCGAAAAGAGCTCATGCACTCTTTTGGCTCCCATTCCTACATATATCTGAACAAAAGAGGCACCACTTTGGTAGTAAAACGGCACACCCGCTTCATGTGCCACCGCTTTTGCTATCATAGTTTTACCAACGCCTGGAGGTCCTACTAAAAGAACTCCTCTAGGCATTCTTGCTCCAAAATTTTTGTACCTTTTGGGATTTTTCATAAAGTCTATGATCTCTTCAAGTTCTATTTTTACATCAGAGATACCACCGATATCATCAAATGTAACATCACTTTTGATAGGCTCGATACTTGAGCTGTTTTGTGGAAGTAAAGAAGATGACTCAGAAAGATTGTGAGTACTTGGATAAGACTCCCGTTTTTGCCACCATCTATAAAGGAGTGTTCCAAGACCTAAAAATAAAATCAAAAACAATATATAAACAATAATACTCGATCCGGTTTGTATCTCAACTTTATAGTCTATAAACATTTTCGGATTTACTTGCGAAGATGCAATTTTATAAAAGTTATCCGAAGTTTTAAGATATACATACTCTTTTGTTGCAATAACATCCTTAACCTGATGTTCACTTAACAACTTGGTCGCCTCTTTAAGGGTAATAGGATCTGCATTATCTCTGAGTGCGGCAAAAAGAATAAGCGCAACAACAACAAAGGCGGACACATACAGTGCAATACGATTTGTTTTAGACTCTAGCATAATTGGCATCTCCCTTGACTTCATAGTTTTCAATATTGATCCAGTTGCCAAGAAGATCTTCTTTGGATTCTATGATTATCTTATTGAAGTACTGATCAAGTCCATAAAAAAGACCATCTTTCTCCTTCTCAACAAGTACCTGTAGTTGTGTTTTACGGCTATTTCTAAACGCAAAGTTTTTTTGCTCCACTAATGCTTCAAGTTCATGTAACCTTGCTTTTGCAATCTTACCATTCACCTCAGGTTTCATCACAGCTGCCGGTGTACCATCGCGTTTGGAGTATGTAAAGGCGTGCAGATGTGTCAAAGGTAATGCCTTTGCATTGTTCATAGCTTCTCTCCATAACTCTTCACTCTCCCCCGGAAAACCTGTGATAAAGTCTGTACCTATGGCAAAACCTTTCTCTGCTAAAAACTCAAACAGCTCTTTGTCCTGCTTATATACATTTCTTCTGTTCATCAACTTAAGCATTTTTACAGAAGTGTGTTGCAGGGCTATATGCAAATGTTTTTCAAGCCATGGTTCATCAAGGATCTCTTTAAACTCATCACCGATCTGTATGGGCTCGACACTTCCTATGCGTATGCGCCTTACTCCACGTATCTGAGATATTTTTTTCATCAGTTTTGCTATAGAAGTACCACTTCCCTGACCGTAACTTCCGACATTTGTTCCGGTCAAAATAAATTCTCCAAAACCATTGAGTGCAAGCCGTGATATCTGCTCAAGTATCTTCTGCTCATTCATACTTCTGGCATCACCGCGTACAAAAGGGATAATACAATAAGAGCAACGAAAACTACACCCCTCTTGGATCTTTATAAACGCCCTGCTTTTGCCTATAAAGTCATCAACTACCGTCTCATCTATATGGTTCAAATCACCCGGATCATAAAACGGTTTTTCCTGAGAAAGCATAAAATCGATTTTCTCTTTTTCGCTTTGTCCGAACACTCCATGCACACGATTTTCTTTTAAAAGGGATTCCCCTTTTGTATGGGCTCCACATCCGGTTAAAAACACTTTTGCCCCGCTTGTTTTTTCTACATGGGAGATATAAGAACGTACATGGGTATCGGCTCCGTTTGTAACAGTGCAGGAGTTGATAACAATAGCATCGGCTTCTGACTCATTTTCTGTTACTTCATACTCCCGCATAGAGCTCATCATCACCTGCGAATCATATACATTGGTTCTACATCCAAAGGTTTTAAAAAATACTTTTTTCTTCATCTAAACAATCTCATGTGCATGTTTTGCAGGTTCTTCACTTTTCATAGAAACATGAAGTTTTTGTGTTGGGTATGCAATGGTTATGTCATCTTCGGCATTAAAAGCATCTATGATCTCTGTAGAGATCACACTTCTGAGTGTTAACGTTGCATATGCATTTGTTAAGTACCACGCTTCTATATCGATACCGTTAGGTTCTATAAAAGAAAAAATCCTCGGCTCCACATTTGTGTTTTTCAAGCTGTAGTGGTGTCTAAGCTTATTGAGTTGTTTCCGTGTAATATCGGTGTATCCTTTAGAGAATTTTTTTGTTATCTCCTTGACAAGGTGCATCGCTTTTTTATGGTTAGAGTCAAATGTTATGGTGATCTTGACACCATCCCAAACAGTTTTCAGTGAGGAGTGCGTATAGTTTGCGATCATATGTGTAAACACATAATTGTTTGGTATAAAGATGATCCTTCCCGCACGTCTGTTTTGTGTAATAGAGGTCAATGTTATATCTTCAAGTATGGTCATACGAAGCAACGAGATATCCATCACATCACCTACATAACGCATACCGTCCATATCGACACGGATTCTGTCCCCCACATGGATACTCCCACCAAAAACAATCACAAGCCAGCCCAAAATACTCATGAACCAGTCTTTCATGGCGATGGCGATACCGGCGGATGCAAAACCTAAAATGGTCACGAGATAGCTGACATTTTCAATGTAACTAAAAAACAGAATCAAGATCACTATGGTGACATTGACAAATGTTATGATCTTATTTGCCATATAAAAACGTTCATTGTCTGTAATGTACTTCTTTACTGCCAAACGCATAAGAAAAAAGATCACAAAGATAATGATGATTATAACTGAGATTCTTATGACGCCCCATATCTGTTCTTCTACAGCTTTATTGATATTGAGTGTTATAAGTTCTAAGCGTTTTTGATACACCTCTGCTGTTACCGTTATAGTATCAAGTGCAGTCTCAAGTCTCTCGAGTTGCTTCTCTTTGTCTTTTGCTATTTGAGCGTATTTTTTCTCTTTATCCAAAGGAGCAATATTTTTATAGATCTCAAGCTCTTGTTGAAGAAGCGATATAAGATTTGTCAACTCCTCTTTTCTCTTCACATAATCATCAAAATCAGCATTGAGTGTCTTGACAAGTGATATACCCATAAAAATATCAAAAGGGTTGCTGATGGTTGGGACTTCATCGATTTTAGAAGGTGTTAAAAGCTCTGAAAATGGTGCATCACCTCTTTTTTTGAGCGCTTCTATCTGTGATGTCAAGATTTTTTCTTTGGAAATTAGAGCTGCAAGTTCATCCATATCATTTGGGGTTTTCCCTTTTTTCTTTAAATAAGCAATTCTTTTTTTGATTTTTTTCAATGCTTCTCTTACTTCTATGGAAGTTAAATAAGAAGCATAACTCTTTATCCAGACATTCTCTTCTGATATCTTGTTCTCAACCTCTTGAAGTTTTTGAAGATAGGAGGAGAGTTCAAGCTGTCTCTGGCGCTCTTTTTCAAGCTCGATTTTCTCAAGCTCTTGTGCATCCAGAGTTTCTTTTGGGGGCTCTTCCTGTGGTGCGGATACTGTTGTAACATTCCCCTGTGAGAGTACTACGGAGGAGATGAGAAGAAGTAAAAGGAGTATTTTTTTCATTAATTTTCCTCATCTTGTTCACTAAAATGGTGCAATACTGAGAGTATAAGCTCTTTATCACATCTATCCGTGATCTTTACACCACCAAGCCCAACAGGCAAAATAAAAGTTATCGCTGAATCAGAGCTTTTTTTATCCAAGAAAAATGTTTCATAAAAACCCTCAACATCATCTATGGTATATGTGGTTGGAAGATCATACTTTTGAAGCAGTGCTTTGATGCGCTGTGCTTCCTCTGCACGCATCAAACCCATTTTTACAGAAGTTTCATTGGCCATCACCATACCGATAGCTACAGCTTCTCCATGAAGATATTTTTTATATTTTGTTTCATTCTCTATAACATGACCAAAAGTGTGTCCATAGTTGAGTGCAGCACGTAAACCATGCTCTTTTTCATCTTGTGCAACAACATCTGCTTTTGTTTGTACCGCTTGTTTTATCGCTTCTTGAAGTACTTCTTGATTGTTCAGATCTGCTGTTTCTAAAAATTCAAAAAAACTTTTGTTAAAAGTGACTGCCATTTTTACAATCTCTGCAACACCCGCACCAAATTCACGAGAAGGAAGTGTCGTTAAAAAGTAAGGATCTATATACACAGCCCGTGGCTGATGAAAAGCACCAACAAGATTTTTGCCATATTTATTATTCATTCCTGTTTTACCGCCGACACTCGCATCAACCTGAGAAAGCAAAGTTGTCGGGATCTGAACAAAATCGATCCCCCTTTGATAAATACTAGAAGCATACCCCGTCATATCCCCTATCACACCACCGCCAAAGGCTATAAGAAGAGATTTTCTGTTAAAGCGGTGATTGAAAAGTGATTCCAAAATCATATCGATACTCTCTTGGTTTTTGTACTCTTCACCATCTGGTACGGTAATTATATAAAGCTCTTTGGCACTTATCTTTGAAAGAAGATAGCCTAAATGGAGCCCGGCTACTTTAGGGTTGCTAACAATAGCCACTTTCGTATCAAAATGGATCTTTGGAAGTGTATCTATCGTTATATCGTATGAGTCATCAACAACTTTTTTCAGGGGAATATTTACTTGCATTATCTATCCAAAAAATTTATTTTATTAAGTGGATATATAATACTTAAAAAATACTAAAAAATCACTAAATCTTAGCCTCTTAGAGTTGAACCGGTATAAATATTTGATGATAATCATCAAGTTTATGGTAAAGTCTTTCGCTGTCGGTCGATAAAAGTGAGTATATTCTTCTTTGTGTCAGTTTTTTTGTAAAAGGCAAAATTTGTATGAAATTTTCTTTTTGTTTTAAAACCCTTATGGGGTTATCCGTATCCTTGATCACTTTGATCGACTTGGAAAAAATCGTTGAGAGATTATAGTAATGCTCTATCACAGGTTCTTTCTCCTCCTGATGTTCCGTAACATAATTATGCAGCTCTATATTAAAACTCATCTGCTCAGAGATATCAAATATGGTAGATGATATCTTCTCAAGATCGCGGTTTTCCGTCAAGACCAAAACTGCCTCTTTAACATTTGAAAAAGATTTATCTGAAATTTTTAAAATCGGAACATGTGACTCATACAACAGTTTTCTAGCACCAAAATCAGCAAAGATCTCTTTTGAAACTATCACAAGACCCACATGATACTTCTGAATATCTTTATGAAAAGCACTCTCTAGATCTTTATAATCATACTCAATATCTATGAGTACATTATCACTTCTGTACTCTTTTATATAGCGAATAACTTCAAAATCTCCAGGGTTAACGATTTTTATGATGAGATCATGTTTAAATTTTTTATGTGCAAAAACAGCGCGCCTTACCAACTCTTCAATGGTGTAGTGGTTAATGAGATTCATATCTATGTACAGATAAAGATTTGAACCAAAAGGTTCCGGAAACTGCCCAAGTTCACGCTTAATTGCTCTATATACCGACTTCAATACCGCCGGCTCACCCACAAGTAAAAGAAGATCATTTGGCTGTATCATACGCCTGCGTGAAGGCATAATAAGCTTTCTGTTTCTATAGATAGCAACAATACGCCAGTTTTTTTGCTCAATCACCCCAATATGTCTGTAAACAAATGAACTTCCAAACGGGACAAGAACCTCCATGATCTCACCCTCACCTATCCCTACATTTTGGGCAATCACAGGAACATTAGGAAGATAATCCAAAAGACGTGAAGCAAGTATCTCATTGGAGTTTACCAACACCACATTGGGATCTTCATTGTTGATGTTCCATTTTGAAAGTACTATGACTCGAAGCTGTTTTTTTATAGCTCTGATATTTTTGATAGTGTTTTCCACATCTGCAAGATTTTCCATCGATATGAAAACCTGAACAAACTCCATTTTTAAGAGATTGGAAAGCTTATAAAAACTTGTAGGATCAAATTCAAAAAACTTAAATCTTGCAGGATTTACATTTTCATATTTTTTCTCTTTTAGCTGCACTACATAATATATATTTTCACTGGTATAAGTCTCTATAACCCTTTGAATAAAGTGCTCTCCGGCACTTCCATCACTAATGATCAATATTTTTTTCATATTTGTCTCTATTAAAATTTTTGTCATTATATCATTATTTAATCTACCGTTTACATATAAAAGATATAATCACATTTATATCAAAAATTAGGAATAAAATGATGAAACTATTTTTAGCTATGCTTAGTGTTATAAGCTTCTCTTTTGCATTTTCTTATGAGGATGACATCAGTGCAGATGAAGCCTATGAGATGCAAAAAGAGGGTAAAGCGATCATAATAGATGTAAGAACAACGCTGGAGTATATCTATACAGGACATGGAGAAGGGTTTATAAATATCCCTGCATTTGATTGGACTTATGTGCCAAAATCTATACAAACACGTGTCAAAAGTGCTGAGTATGAGATAAAAAACTCAAAAGTAAAAGATCATAAATCTGCCATGAAGCTCTACAATGCCAAAGAGGTAAAAAACAAACATTTTGTAGAAGAGGTGATGAAAGCTATGAAACTCAAAGGTGTTGATAAGGTGATTTTAGTCTGTAGAAGCGGACCACGCTCCAAAGCTGCTGCAGATATACTCGCAAAAGAAGGCATAACGGCATACAATCTTGAAGATGGTTTCATCTTTGGATGGAAAGAGGAAAATATGCCTTGGGGCGGAGAGTAACAAAAAACCTCCTCTATTTTAAAAAAAGGCTCTCATAAAGTGCTAAGTACTGTTTGAGCTTGAGTATACTCTCAAGCTCAAGACCCTTTTTGCACCAACTTTTCATATCCTCAGGATACATACTTTGTAAGGGTTTTAAGAGTGCATCTTTTTGTTGCTCTGAAATCTTGTTGTGCTCATGTAGTAAACCGACATGAAAAACGACCGTATTGAGTTGCAGCTCTCTTTGAGAAGCTACCTCCTGTATGTTGCATCCACTCTCAAGAAGCTCCAAAGTCTCCAGATATGTTTTTGTAAGTGGCTTCAGAGCCTCTTTGCTAGATCTGTTCTCCTCTTTAAGTGTACTACAAAGATCTAAAAATCTTTGAGCATATTTTTCATATTTC
This sequence comes from Sulfurimonas sp., assembly GCA_026996295.1. GTDB lineage: Bacteria > Campylobacterota > Campylobacteria > Campylobacterales > Sulfurimonadaceae > Sulfurimonas. The sequence goes on along the minus strand of JALWLL010000038.1, from coordinate 25,937 downwards.
ACTTCACCGATACCATTGATACGAAGCATCTCCTCTTTGTTTTGAGGAAGCTGCTGTTTTAACTCCAACAAAACCTTATCAGAAAATATCATGTATGCCGGCAGATTCTCTTCTTGGGAGATCTCAAACCTTAAAGCCTTCAGTTTTTCAAACATCTCATCTTTGATTTGCTCTTTTTGTATCTCTTTTTGATCTCTCTGCCCAACATCAAGTTTGTAAGCCTCAATAGTGACACTCTCTTTTTTTTGCAGTATCAAAAAACCTTTTTCTTTAATCTTTATAGCTCTGTGTTGGCCTGTCTCAAGTACATTTAACTCAAAAAGTCTATCTGCGATAACAGACCATTCGTTTTTACTTCTGTCACTTCCTATGCCATAAACAGAGAGTTTATCATGTGAAAACTGTACAATTTTTTGAGCTTTTGAACCACGAAGAACATCTATGATGTGATTGAGTCCAAATCGCTGTTCACATCTGTATATACATGAAAGCAGTTTCATAGCATCTTGCGTTATATCTATCTGCTCAACTTCTCCACGTAAACAGTTATCACAAATATTTTCACAAGACTCCAGTTTATCATCAAAATACTCAGCTATTATCTTGTGTCTGCACTCGCAAGAGGAAGCATAGGTGTACATCTTTTTGAGCTTGTTGTATAAAAGCTCTTTATACTCTACGTTTTCAAGATTATCTATAAGCATTCGTCTTTGTATCTCATCTGATTTACTAAACAAAAGAAGTGTTGTTGCTTCCATTGCGTCTCTGCCGGCACGACCGATCTCCTGATAGTAGTTCTCCATGGTCTTAGGCATACTCATATGCACAACAAAACGGATATTGCTTTTATCAATCCCCATACCAAATGCAATAGTGGCTACAACTATATCGAGCTTTTCATACAAAAAATCGTGATACACCCTTTCTCTAACCTCATTAGAGAGCCCTGCATGATATGCATCAGCGCGAAAACCCTTTTGTTGTAAAAATGTAGCAACATTTTGCACATCTTTTCTACTAAAAGCATAGACGATACCTGAACTTCCATGATGTTGTTTTAAAAAGTCGAGCAGTTGTTCTCTGCCGTTTGCAACCCTTTTTTGAGAAGTTATCGTGATATTTTCACGTTTGGTTTGACCTCTGAGTTGTAAAGGGTTGTGCAGATGCAGTGTCTGAACTATATCTTCTTGCACTTTTTTTGTTGCAGTTGCCGTAAATGCGGCTATTGGAGTGTTTACAAAGATCTGTTTTAAGCGGTGAAGATTTCTGTACTCTGCCCTAAATTCATGACCCCATTCACTTACACAGTGTGCTTCATCTACCACAAAAAAATTGATTTTCAACTCCTGCAGAAGCTCTATGAAACCATAGGCACTGAGTCTTTCTGGAGCAATATACAAAAGTTTTATTTCAGCACTTCTCAGTTTTTTATAGATTTGCTGTATCGTTTGGGTATCTTGGGAAGAGTTTATCATTTCAGCGGCGACACCGTTGCTTTTCAGTCCTCTTACCTGATCCTGCATAAGAGCGATAAGCGGAGAGATAACAACCGTGACACCATCCATCATAAGAGAGGGAAGCTGGTAACATAAAGACTTACCGCCGCCTGTGGGCAAAATTGTGAGCGTATCTCTTTTATTTACAATGGCATTAAGTGTTTCTTCTTGAAAAGCTCTGAAGCTATCATGTCCAAAAACTTCTTTGAGTAGTTTATTGGGCATTATTTACCAAAGATACGCTCATATAAAGATGATTGTTTTTCTTGTGCATTTTTACTTACTCTTTCATCAACAAAATTTGGGTCACCATGTTCAAATTCATCTTGCGAATACTCTTTTTTCATCATTAATTTTGGAAATTCATTTGGTTTTTCAAATACTTTCATACATTCAACCATACTGTTTTTTGCTGTATTTATTCTATTTTCCAAATTTTTTATTTCAATATCTTTGATTTTTAAAATCTCTTTATATTTTTCTTCTAAAAACTTTGTTTTATCCGTTATATGGGAAGTTATACCCTTTTGTTCTTGCAAAACGTTTATGATCTTATCGCTGAGTTGTTTTACTTTGTTTTGAAGTTCTTGCGTAAATTCATCTTTAGAGGCTAAAATATTTTTAAATTCCAAGAGCTTTTGCTCTTGCTCACGACAACTCTTTTGGAGAGTTTGCGTATCAAATAGATCACTTTTTAGCACACTTAAAGTTTTACTTTTCACTTCATCTTTGCAGGCATTGTACTTCGCTTCAAGTTTAGAGATATCATCTAAGATAGATTCAAGCCTATTGAGATCATCTGCCATTAAAAATGACAACATACTCACAAGCATAAGAAGTGTTTTCATCGCTTACCTTTTTTTCAGCATAACACCCATCTCAACATGGTGTGTATATGGGAACTGATCAAAAAGCGCCATATCGATAACCTTGTGTGTTGTACACAGAAGTTCCAAATCACGAGCCAGAGTTTGAGGATTGCATGAAATATATAAAATATTTTCATGTCTTGATGCAAAAGCACACGAACTTTCATCCATACCGCTTCTTGGAGGATCGACAAAAATAGATCTAAGCTCGTAAGCATTTATATGTATCTCTTTCATGCGTCTGAACTCACGGATGCCGTCAATTGCCTGAACAAACTCTTCAACACTCATACGCACGAACTCGATGTTAGTAACATTGTTTAAAAGCATATTTGCTTTTGCGGCATTTATGGAAGATTTGGATATCTCTGTAGCTAAAACCTTTTCAAAGTGCTTTGCAAAGGGTATGGTAAAGTTCCCTGCCCCACAGTATAGCTCTAAAAGATCACCGCCGATGTTGGCAAAATTTTTCATAGCCCAAGAGATCATCTGCTCATTGACACGTGCATTTGGCTGTGTAAAACTGTTCTCTATCTGTTTAAACTTATACTCTTGCTTATCGATTTGCAGCTTTTCTATAACATAATCCTGCCCGATAACAAGTTTTTGTTTTCTACTTCTGCCTATGATATATATGCCAAGCTCCTCGGCTATTTGTTTGGCTTTTTCAAGCCACTCACTGTCAAGTTTTCTATGGTACAAAAGTGAAACAACGATCTCACCTCTACTTGAACTTAAAAAGTCTGCTCCAAAAAGTTTAAAGCCTAGTTTGTATTTTTTAATGGCATCAAGAAGCTTCGGCATAAGTGACCCGATATAAATATTAACCTGAGGACATTCATCTATGAGAACAACACCTTTATGCTCTAAATGATTCATCGCATAATAGATATCATCATCTTTATGCCAGATTTTAAATTCACTTCTTGATCTGTAATGCTGTTGCGGTGATCTAAACACAGAGATCTCATCGGTATAAAACTTTTCAAAGCGTTTTTTATTTAACTCAAGCTTATTTTGTAACTGGGCATCATACCCATCTTCATAAAGCCTGCAGGCTCCACACTCTCCAAAATATTTACAATCCAAATTCTTTCCTATATATTATTTTATAGATGAAATTAAATTCCCAATAAGCAAGTTCCAGCCATCTATGAGCACAAAAACAAGTATCTTAAACGGTAGTGAGATCATAACAGGAGGAAGCATCATCATACCCATAGACATCAGTATGGAAGCTACAACCATATCTATAACCAAAAATGGCAAAAAGAGTAAAAAACCTATCTCAAAAGCTGTTTTAAGCTCACTTATAATAAAAGCCGGAATGATCACTGAGAGTGGAACATCTGCTACCGTTGCCGGATTTTGTAGATTTCTGATTCTAAAAAAAAGCGCAAGATCTTTCTCTCTTGTGTTTCTCACCATAAAGTTTTTAAAAGGCAACGCAGTTTTTTCAAATGCTTCTTCATACCCTATCTGCTCCTCTATATAAGGCTTGATACCGGCTTTATAAGCATCTGTTGCTACGGGTTCCATCACATAAAATGTGAGTATCATCGCAAGCATTACGAGTATTTGTGTCGGTGGTACCTGTTGTGTTCCAAGAGCCTGACGCAAAAAACCAAACACTATGACAAACCTTGTAAAGGTGGTCATAACAAGCACCATACTTGGTGCTAAAAATAAAAATGTCAGTAATACTAAAACATTGAGTGAGCTTACTAGCTGCTGTGGAGAGCTTGGTGCTGAGAGTGTAAGATCCACAGTTGGGATGGTGACAGCTTCCGCTCCAAGTCCTGAGACAAGTGCGAAAAGCAGTAGAAATAATTTTAACATTATTGCGCTGTAGCCTTATCTAAAATTGTTTGCTTCATCTTTGCCTTTTGATCTGACTTATTGCCATAAAAGTGAAGCTCAACCCGACGATTTTTTTCACGTCCACTTTTAGTCGCATTAGTAGCTTTTGGTCTGTACTGAGCAAAGCCCGCTGCGCTTATGCGCTTAGGATCAACTCCGTCAAGTATCAGCTCTTGCAGTACAGAGATCGCTCTGGCAGTTGAGAGTTCCCAGTTGTCTTTAAAGGGAGAGTTTTGTCCGGGTTGCTGGTTGTCTGTATGTCCCTGAACCGAAACTTCCATGTTGTTTGGCAGCTCACCTATGATCAAAGCAACACGTTTTAAAAACAACAAAGCATCTTCGTTGTCTATTGTTGCACTGCCCGCTTTAAACAAGAGTGCTGCCGGAAGTTCTATCACAAAACCCTCTTGCGCCTCTTCAAGGGAGATGCTAGGTCCATGACCTTTTTCCATCATCTCATTGGCATCTATGATAGCTTGAGTTACTTTATTGACCATCTCAGAAGTTTCATCTTGAGACTCTATGGGGGTGGATTCCTGAATTCTTTGTTTCGATATTTCAGTTTTTGTACCACCCTCTAAAACACTCATGGCACCGGAGAGTGAACCAATAGCTTCTGAAACTTTTTTAGCATCCATACTTGACATAGATAAAAGTAAAACAAAAAAACATAAAAGAAGAGACATCAAGTCCCCAAATGCTGCCAACCACGCAGGCAGACACTCTTCACATTCAGGACATTTTTTCTTAGCCATCAATCGTTTCCATTAGTCAAACTGACTTACACGATCTGCCGGAGGTAAATAACTCAGAAGCTTAGCTTCCAAAACCCTCGGTGCATCTCCTGATTGGATCGACATAATTCCCGAGAGGATCATCTCTTTTACCTGTGTTTCTTCATTATTTCTAATAGTTAAAATATTATAGATCGGTGTTCCAAAAATATTACCGATCATCGCACCATACATCGTCGTAAGCAAAGCAACTGCCATAGAAGGTCCAATTGCTGAAGGATCAGCCATGTTTAAAAGCATCGCAACAAGACCGATAAGTGTACCGATCATCCCCATAGCTCCTGCCAGGCCTGCCCAGTTATTAAAAATGGAACCATTCACTGCATGGCGTGTACTTGTTTGTTCCATCTCGATCTCTAGAAGTTCCCGTATTGTATCTGGTTCACTTCCGTCTATTGCCATTGAAAGACCTTTTTTCAAAAACTCATTTGGCTCTGAGTTCACTTCACTCTCCAAGGCTAAAATACCATCTTTTCTTGCCTTTGTCGCAAACTCAACAAGCTTCTTTATGAGTTCATTCAAATCTTCTTCAGGGGGCTTGATAGCAATCATAAATATTTTTACAAATAACTTCATTTGAGAAGGCTTGTAAGAGACCATCAATGCACCGATACTACCACCAACAACGATTAAAACAGATGGAATATCAATGTATGCACCAACACCAACACCCATTGCCATGGCACCGAGTAAAAGTGCCATAATTAAAACTATACCAATGACCGTACCTAAATCCATCCGCAGACCTTACAAATATTTTAGGCTTATGATACCACAAAAAATATTATGTAAAACATTAAAGTATATGTTTTAGTCTATTTTATTTCATAAATATATAAAAAAGAGTACAATTACGTCACAAATTTTTTTATAACGGACGCTATCACAATGCTTGAATATATTTACAAATCTCCTAAAAAAAGTGCCTATACCATCATACTCCTCTTAGCACTTCTAAGCACTGTATATAACGCTTTTTTACCTCTACACGGAGATGAAGCATATTATTGGATGTGGAGTCATAACTTACAACTCGGTTATTACGATCATCCGCCTATGATAGCTTACTTGATCTATATAACGAACTTTATTTCAGAATCAGAATGGGGTGTGCGACTTGTCAATGTGTTTTGCTTGAGTATCTCTGCACTCTATCTTTTTAAGCTCGCTTGTGAAATGTTTAACGAAAAAATCGCCATAAACGCTTTGTTGATTTTCTCAAGCATCCCTTTAGTTCATGCAGGATATATACTAACAACGCCCGATTCTCCACTTATACTGTTTTGGTCACTCAGTTTATATTACTCATATAAAGCTATCTTTTTTGGTAAAACAAAAGACTACTTTTTAACAGGATTGATGTTGGGATTTATGATGCTCAGCAAGTACACTGCCATACTTTTTGTAGCTATGCTTCTCATTTTCATAGTCTTTAAAAGACGCGACATACTAACTAATATCAACTTCTATCTTGCAGTGCTTGTTGCTTCCGTAGTAGTCTCGCCTATGCTGTGGTGGAACTATCAAAATGACTGGATAAGTTTTGCATTTCAACTCGAGCATGGATCAACGAAAACATTTACACTCCATCCTAACCTGTTTTTTGAATTTTTCGCCGGACAATTTGGAATATTTACTCCTGTTTTTACGGGAGTTTTGTTTTATTTTTTACTAAAGGATAAACTCTATTTTAAAGAAAACAAACTTTTTTTTCTTGCATTAAGTGTTGTAGTAGTGCTTCTGTTTTTCTTCTATAAAAGTTTATTTACACGAATGGAATTGAACTACACTGCTCCGGCATATATAGGCGGTGCACTACTTGCAGCCTATATTTTTGAGCGTTACAATATGAAAAAAACTTTTAAAACAGGACTTTTCATAGCTATAACACTCACACTTATAGCACGATTTGCTTTTATATTTTACCTTGAAGTTGTTCAAGACAGAATGTATGGAAACAAAGAAGCGGTACAGCTTTTACAAACATATGCAAAAAAGGGGGATCATTTTTATGGTGACCATCTCACAATAGCTGCATACTTGAACTACTATCTTGAGTCACATCCAAAAACCGACATAGCTCTTCCAACACGATTTTCCCAATACGATATGTGGAGAAAAGAAGATTTCTTGCAAAACGGCTTGGTACTGACAAGGGATCCCGAGGAAAAACGACTACAAAAACTGTATGAAAATGTAAAGCTTCTCAACACACTCAAAGTAAAAAAAGGTCTCCACGGTGAAAAAACTCTTTACATATACAGAGTAAGTGATGCAAAATAGAATCTCTCTTATAAGTTATTAATTATAGTTTTGATAACATAACATTAATTTAAAGCTTGGTTGAAAATGAAGAATATCGTAAAGTTGATCATCACTATTGTTATGTTCTATTTTCTGTTTCAATATGTGGATTTTGACAATCTGGTGCATATTCTCGCCAAGTCTCACGGCGGAACTATTCTTGTTGCCCTGCTCTTTCAAATGGGAAGTACCTTTTTAGCGGCTTACAGATGGCGTCTTATTATGCAGCTTTTAGTTTTTAAAGAGAGAGTTTCTTACTATGTACAGAGTTATTTCAAAGGAACTTTTTTTAACCAGGTGCTTCCAAGCAGCATAGGCGGTGATGCCGTCAGGATCATTGATCTCACCCAAAAAGGGTATGATAAAAAAGATGCTTTTTACGGTATTTTTGTTGATAGGGTTGTTGGTCTTGTCGGTCTTTTGGTACTCAACCTGATTGCGAGTATCTTGTTTTTTGGAACATTCGATAAAGATTTTTCTCTCCTCATCATATTCATAGCCATATCTGGAATTTCCGGATTTATATTTTTGTTTTATCTAGAACATATTACATTTCTTGCAAATTATAAATTTTTAAATCTTTTTCACAGACTTGCAAGAAGACTAAACAACCTCTATAGATCAAAACTTACACTTGTCAAACATATAGCCATCTCTGTGGGTGTTCATTTTCTGTCAGTTTTAGTATTGTATGCTTTGGCTTGGAGTATTGACTTTCATATGTCATTTCAAACATTTCTTATCGCTGTTCCACCTGTATTTTTGCTCACCATCATCCCTATTTCTTTAGCAGGATGGGGTATCCGAGAGGGTGCTATGGTTGGTATATTTATGCTTGTCGGTGCAGATGAGACAAAAGTACTGGCTATGAGTATCCTCTATGGAATGCTTCTCATACTCAGTTCGGCTCCGGGTGCTTACTTCTGGGTAAAAAGTAAACGTGCAACATAATAATTTAAAAAAGGAAACAACTTTATGAACGTAGATACAATGAGAAATATAGACCATTATGCCGGTGTTCCATTAACATTTGCAGGAACTCTCATAAAAAAAACAATTCACTTTTTTGCTCCACCAAAGAAAATAAAACCAAAAAATGTACTTTTAATCGAACTCTCAGAGATGGGAAGTGCTATTATTGTTGATCCCGCGATGAGAAAACTCAAAGCAAATATAGAAGGTGAACTTTTTTTCGTTATCTTCTCAAAAAACAAAGTGAGTCTGCAACTTCTTGAAACTGTCAAAGAGGAAAATATCTTTACTATAGATGAAAGTTCTATGGTTGCACTTGCCAGTAGTGCCTTTGCATTTTTACGCTGGTGTAGAAAAAATGAAATAGATTCTGTCATAGATCTGGAGCTTTTCTCCCGTTTTACTGCCCTTTTAACAGCAACGTGCGGAGCTGTAAACACTGTAGGCTTCCATGCATTTCACAATGAAGGTCTCTATAGAGGTGACTTTTTAACGCACAAGGTCGCATACAATCCCCACCAACATATAGCAAAAAATTTCATCTCTCTTGTAGATGCGCTCCTTAGCCAAAAACAGGAACTTCCATTTACAAAACGCATCATTCCCGATAGTGAGATCGAGATAGCAAAAGCAACCATATGCGATGAAGAGAAGCAAGCTGTTTTAAGTATCATTTCAGATCTTTATGAGGGCTTTGAGAAAGATAAAAACCCTGTTATTTTGGTCAATTCAAATGCTTCTGATCTTCTGCCACAACGCCGTTGGGATCGAGAGAATTATGGAGATGTGATCAAAAAAATTCTTGAGTACAATAAAGACGTTATAGTCCTTCTTACCGGTGCTCCTTCTGAAAAAGAGGGTGCGGAGCTTTTATGCCGTTATGTAGATTCAAAACGATGCATCAACTTTGCAGGTGCAGTCAAGTTCTTACAGCTTCCGGCACTCTACAGTGTAAGTGCTTTTATGCTTACAAATGACTCGGGTCCTGCACACTTTGCTTCTATAACCGATATGCATACTTTTGTTATTTTTGGTCCCGAAACCCCTGCTCTTTACGGCTCACTTGGTCCAACAACTCCTATTTATGCAGGTATGGCTTGTAGTCCTTGTGTCAGTGCTTCAAATCACAGAAAAACACCATGTTCTGACAACCAATGTATTCAAGTTATCACCCCTGATTGGGTATTTAATACACTAAAATTCAAACTTGATGAACTTAACAGCTAAACAACATAGAAGTTTTTTCTACTTCATCACCGCTGTAGCTGCTTTGCGGCTACTTTTGGCTCCCCATGTGGGACTTGGTGTTGATGAAGCTCATTATGTTCTTTATGCACTCAATTTAGATCTGAGTTATTTTGACCATCCTCCCCTTGTCGGCTGGGTGCAGTACCTTTTTACTTCTGTATTTGGCACCAATGAATTCGGGGCAAGAGTTGCCGCGATTGTTATTGGTTTTATCACCTCTGTATTTATTTACAAGCTCATTTATGATATCGATAAAAATTCCAATCATGCTTTTGTCGCCGTATTAGCTCTTTATGCCTCTTTTTTATTTAATGCCCTTTTTATCATGCTGATGCCCGATACCCTGCTTTTCTTGCTGATACTCCCTGTAATTTTCACAGTCATTGCAATTGAAAACGAAAACAGCTTAAAGAACTGGCTGCTGCTTGGTGTTTTACTTGGTCTTGCAGGTCTCTCAAAATATACAGCGATTTTATTTATCGTTCCCATAGTTCTTTATATACTCATCAAAAAAAGATTTGATCTTTTGTATACTCCAAAAATTATTCCGGCGATTCTTGTCGCACTTTTCATCATCTCTCCCGTTATCATATGGAACATACAAAACGACTGGTCAAGTTTCACCTATCAGAGTGAACATGTTGTAGGTGAGAGTGGTATCGATTGGAGTGGTTTTTTCAAATCACTCGCAGCACAATTTGGCGCATACAATCCATTTTTATTTCCACTAGCTTTTTATGGACTATATAAAGCACTATATAGTAAAAACCCGACCCTCTTTCTCAGTGCACTCTTTGGATTGGTACTTATTTCATTTTTTACCTATGCCGCTTTGTATAAAACTGCCCTGCCACACTGGAGTGCTTTATTTTATATGCTCTTTATTCCTATTGGCAGTTACTATGCATTGCAGGCTGGAAGTAAACTCAAAAAATATCTTTATTTTTCTATCGCTTTTGGACTTTTACTCAGCGCCTTGGCTTATGCAGAACTTGCATTTAAATTTATTCCTCAAAAAGACTATCAGTCACTTCATCGTGATATTTATGGTTGGGATACTATCATGCAAAAAGCAAATGAGCATATAGATGATAGAGAAAAACAGGCCATTGCCGTTACAAACTGGACTTTGGCTTCTCGTGCAATATACTATAATAAAAATTATAACTCAGAGCTGTTTCTCATAGATACAAGAGAAGATCAGTTTGATATTTGGGAAAAAGACAATCCCATTGGAAAAGATCTATTGGTAATTACGACCCATTTTTTTCAAAAAGATATCAGAAGTTATATGAAGTGCGATGAAGTTAAAATGGTTGATAGTTTTGATATTATTATAAACAACAAAAAGATAAACAGTGTCCAAATGACAATGTGTACAAATTTTCAAGGTCTTCAATAATGTTTTCTAAAAAGCAGTATATACTATATATTTTTACCCTCATATCTATGATCTTTATATCCTACTTCTTTGTCGATAAAAATGTGGCAAGATATTTTTTAGAGCATACAGATACTTATGAAGATATCGGTGATATTATCAGTATTTTTGGTGAGTCACACTGGTATATAATAACAGCAATACTTGGATATCTTTTTTTTAAGTTTCTCAAAAACAACACTCTATATGCCAACAGATTTTTATTTTTACTCTACATCAATCTTTTTTCTGGTGCTATTTGCCTTCTCTTTAAACAGTTTTTTGGCAGAATCAGACCTTGGGGACTCAAAAATGATAGAGATGAATACGGCTTTTTGGCTTTTCAAAATTTTGATATGGGATTTATAGAGAAGATGAAATACCACTTCTTTACTCTCACTGATGCTCCAACAACATACACATCATTTCCTTCAGGGCACACCACTACCATATTTGCAATTTTCACATACTTAAGTATCTTTTTTCCAAAATATATCTATATATGGCTTTTTAGTGCCATCATACTGGCTAGTAGCAGACTTTTGGCAAACGATCATTTTATCAGCGATATACTTGCCGGCATTTTAGTTGGTACTCTCTCAACAATCTTTATCTATTCCAAGATGAAAGACAAACTTTATGATAAAAAACACAACTAACAAAACTATACTTGATACTGTAGAAAATTCTGTACGCATAAAATGGCAGACTCTACAGGAGAAGAATGAAACTCTCTCTTATGGTTTACTTTCATAAGAGCTTAACATAAGCATCAAGGAGCAAAGTGCTACAAAACCCTTGCACTTTCAGACCTGTAAGATGGGTTTACTCATTATTAAGATAACCCCAACAACATTAGACTCGAAATTTATCACAATTAATGGTAAAATAGCAAATCAATTTAAAATAACCAAAACCAATACACAAAAGTGAGTATAGATGAATAAAGAAAATTTAAGCATAGTTATCCTGGCTGCCGGTAAAGGCAGTCGTATGAAATCAGCAAAAGCAAAAGTGCTTCATAACATTTGCGGTAAACCGATGCTCTATCATATCATCAAGGCTTCACTGGAAGTATCCAATGATATCAGTGTTGTTGTAGCTCACCAAAAAGAAGCAGTTATCGGAGAGATGGAAAGCTTTTTCAATGACGCTGTAACTTTTGTTGTACAAGATGCAGAGAATTTTCCGGGAACGGGTGGTGCCATGAAAAACATAGCACCCAAAAATGAAAAAGTTTTAGTGCTCAATGGTGATATGCCTCTGATAACTGCAGAAGCACTGCAAGGTTTTTTAGATGTAGATGCTGATATTATCATGTCTATTTTTGATCTGGAAGATCCAGACGGTTACGGACGGGTTAAGATCCAAAACGATGAAGTAAAATATATAGTAGAACAAAAAGATGCTTCAGAAGATGAACTTCTCATTACACATGTCAATGCAGGTATTTATGCATTTTCAAAAGATGTCATAAAAAAGTATATCCCACTTTTAAATAACGATAATGCTCAAGAGGAGTACTACCTGACAGATGTGATCTCCATGGCAAGAGCTGATGGCCTTAAAATCGTACCCCTTTTGGTAGATGAAGAGCATTTTAAAGGGGTTAACTCAAAAAAAGATCTCTCTGATTCAGAAGTGATTATGCAAGATCGCATTAAAACTTCATGGATGAATGCCGGTGTTATTATGCAGCTTCCATCAACTATATATATAGAAGATGATGTCACATTTGAGGGTGAGTGTATTGTTGAGAACGGCTGTCGATTGACCGGTAACACGCTTATATCGCATTCTCATATCAAAGCTGGAAGCATTATAGAAGAGAGCATTGTTAAAAACTCCGATGTTGGTCCACTTGCACATCTTCGCCCCGCTTCTTATTTGGAAGATACCCATATAGGCAATTTTGTGGAGATCAAAAAAAGTTCACTTAAAGGTGTCAAAGCCGGTCATCTAAGCTATATAGGTGATGCTCAAGTAGATGAGGGAACCAATATAGGTGCCGGAACCATCACCTGTAATTATGACGGTATCAAAAAATACAAAACTATTATTGGTAAAAACGTTTTTATCGGAAGTGATTCACAACTCGTTGCTCCGGTGACGATCGAAGATGATGTGATGATAGCTGCAGGTACAACAGTGACAAGCGGTAAGGTCACAAAAGGCTCTTTGGCGATTAGTAGAACAAAGCTCAGCTCAATTAAAGATTTTTACTATAAGTTTTTTGAAAAGAACTAAGAAAAAGCGTAAGCTTCTTCTTAGTTCATATTATTTAGTATATTACTTATTTCAGGAGTTTAAAACCCTCTCTAATGCTCTTTCATAACTCTCTAAATCAAGCTCAAACTCCTCTATGGTCTCTTTAGCAGTTGCAATAGACTCCTGTGTAATCTCTCCGTTTGGAAGTACAGTTTCACGAACAGCTTTTAACTCTGCCGCCATCTCTTTTTCCTCTTCATAGGTTCCATCCGGATCGTCACTGTAACGAATAATATGAATAATATCCGGGTCAAGATTCCAATGATGAAACAGCGTAGCAGTTACATCAGTCGTTTGTGCACCACACGCCTCTTTTTCTGCTTGTGCTATATCTTTACCCTTTGCCAATGCTTCTTGAATCGTATCTGCCTTATCATCTTCCATAAGTGTTTTACTGATAATAACACGTCCAAGATCAACTAAAAATGCAGCAGGCCCAAGTTTTGAAAGGCGTTTGGACTGACGCCTGATCAGCCAGTTGATCATCAATGCCAGCTGCACATCACATGCACGTCTAAAATCATCTTTACTCATATTATAAGGGGAGAGGTTTATCTCAAATGAGTTTACGGCACTTGCAAGCACAAAAGTTCTCACAGACTCTTTCCCCAAGAGCGATATGGCCTGTTTTATATCTGTGATCGTACTTCTCATGCCATACATAGGTGAATTGACGATCCTTAAGATATCAGCGGTCAATAAAGGGTCCTTCTCTATCGCCTTTTGCATATCTTCAAAGGTAGAGTCTGGGTCTTGATAAATTTTTTCAACTGCCTGCACTGACTCCGGAAGTGCAGGAACAGAGTTTATATTTTCCAGTAAAGATTTTGTCATATATAGCCTTTTTTACTTTTTTATCATATTTATATCATATTCCAATTTAGAAAAATTTACACTTACTATTTACATTACCGAATATCTTTAAAGCAACTGTTTATATAAGTAACATTTCAAAAGAATTTATGTTAAATAGATTTTTTGATAAAATACACCCTCTATATAACTACAAGGTTTGTCATGCTTATTCCACCAGATCTACTTCAAGGTAAAAACATACTACTGGGTGTTACAGGTTCTATCGCTGTGTACAAGTCACTTGAACTTGTAAGACTCTTTATCAAAGCAGGCGCTGATGTAAAAGTGGTTATGAGTGATGCAAGTAAAAAATTTGTCACACCACTGACTTTTGAGACACTTACATCCAACAAAGTACTTGATGACACCAATGAATCATGGGTAGATAACCATAACCATATACAAACTACAGAGTGGGCAGATCTCTTTGTTATAGCCCCCGCAACGGCAAATACTATCGCAAAACTTGCAAACGCCATAGCTGATAATATGCTCCTTCAGTGCGCACTTGCCTATCCAGGCGTTACAATACTTGCACCTTCTGCAAACACAAATATGCTCAAAAACCCCATAACACAGGCAAATTTGAAGATGCTCGCCATTGCCAACTATGATATTGTTGATACGCAGACAAAAGAGCTCGCATGTAAAACAACGGGTGATGGTGCTATGGCAGAACCTATGGATATATTTTGGCATTCGGCACGAGCTCTTTTAAAAGAGGAGTTTTGGGAAGACAGACGTGTGATTGTCACAGGGGGCGGCAGCATAGAAAAGATCGATGAAGTTCGTTATATATCCAACTTCTCAAGTGGTAAAATGGCTTCTTCCCTTGCTGCTGCACTTTACTGTAAAGGTGCGGATGTCAACCTCATAGCTACACGTTTTGAAAGCGAACTTCCAAAAAATATGCACAAAATCGATGTACAAAGTTCTGCAGAGATGTATGAGTATCTTGTTGACTCTATCCGTATCGCAAAAAAAGGCAAACTCTCCAAAGCGACACTTATGAGAGATGAACATATCCACATCATTCAGAAGAAACCTTACCTTTTTATGGCTGCAGCTGTCAGTGACTATGTTGTGGAGTTTTCACAAAATACGAAACTCAAAAAAGAGCTTTTGGGTGAAAAGTGGGAACTCCAACTCAAACAAAATATAGATATACTCAGCTCTATTGATAAAGACGGTATCGTAACTGTAGGTTTTAAAGCGGAACTGGATCCACAAAATGCGCAACATAACGCTTCTAAGATGATCGATACTAAAAATATAGATGCCGTATGCCTCAATGTACTCAAAGATCACTCAAGTTTTGGCAGTGATACCAATCAAATAGAGTTTATCACCCCCGATGCCATTGAGTCTCTCAAAAGTGCTGATAAACTCAGCGTAAGTTTTGATATACTTGAGCATGCAAAGAGACTATGAATTTCTCTCTCAGTGAGCTCAAGTCGATAGCAAAAGTGCTCTCAACAACTCCAAATGCTTCAAATGCACTCTCTAAACTAGCCTCCATAGATGTTTTAAAATCACTTGGGAAAAACAACTACACTGTCATGCTCAATAACAAAACATTAAATGCCTACAGCGACAAACCCTTAACGCAGGGAGATAAGTACTGGTCTTTGTTATCTCATACTAAGCATAAAAGTGTCAAACTTACTCAATTGCTTAAAATGCCAAGTATATTGCAAAGTTTGAAAACTTCACATACACACTACTCCTTAAAAGATCTGCAAACGATCTTAAGCTCTAAAAACCCCTCGACAAACTTCAAGCAACATATACTTGAGCAACTTGGCAAAAGTAGTACAAAAGAGGAATTTAGCAATATTTCTACACTTTTACTATCGCTTCAAAATCAGGTTTTTACAATTCCTCTTTTATTTCACAACTCTTTTTCTATTTTACAATTTAAAAAAAGGTACAATAAGAAAACAAAAAAAACTCAAATAGATTTCTATGCGGCACTTGAAGCCTTAGGACCGATTTCCGGGCTCATTGCTGTAGAGCAAACGAATGTAAAGATCACTTTAAATGTCGCATTTGAGACAACTAAAACTTTTTTGGAAAATGATATGAAAAACTTTTCTTATGATCTTAACATAGATCTTAATGAGGGTATAAAGCCTTTATACCACACAAATAGAAATTCACTTTTGGACATAAGCATATGAACAGAGCAAAACATATAGCCATCGTCATGGATGGAAACGGTCGCTGGGCAGAACTTCAAGGAAAAAAAAGAGTCAAAGGGCATGAAGCAGGAGCAAAAGTTGTTAAAAAGATTACAACATATTGTGTCAACCACGAAGATATAGAAAGGCTTACTCTTTATGCATTTTCCACAGAAAACTGGAAAAGACCCCGCCTGGAAGTAGAATTTTTGATGAAACTTCTAGAGAAATACTTAAAAAATGAACTTCCAAGCTATCTCGAGCACAACATAAGGTTTGAACCCATTGGAGATATTAGAGCATTTTCAAAATCACTCCAAAAAACGATAAAAGATGTCAAAGAAAAAACCGCCCACTGTGACGGCCTTGTGCAAAGTCTCGCCCTCAACTACGGAGCACACGATGAAATACTCAGAGCAATTAACAAAATCAAAACTTCAAGTGATAATATCACAGAAGCGATGCTGAGTAATGCACTTGATTGCAAGCATAATGTTGACCTGCTGATCCGTACGGGAGGTGACCATAGGCTTTCAAACTTCCTGCTTTGGCAGTCGGCATATGCAGAACTCTTTTTCTGTGATACTCTCTGGCCGGATTTTGACACAAAAGATCTTGAGCAGATTATCAAAAAATTTACAAAAATTGAACGCCGTTTTGGAGGCTTAAAATAATGGAATTATTCATTGCATTTATACTGGGTATCACAATAGGATCATTTTTAAATGTAGTTATTTTAAGAATACCAAAAGATGAGAGTGTTGTGTTTGGTGCTTCACACTGTTACAGTTGCTCACAACCCCTAAAACCATGGCATAATATACCGATTTTTTCTTGGTTGTTTTTACGGGGCAAATGCTCTTACTGCCACAGTAAAATATCCCCTATGTATCCCGCCATAGAACTTCTCAGCGGCTTGGTATTTGTTGTACTTGCCAACAAATTTGGTATAAGTTTTCCTGTTTTAATGATTGCCATGAGTTTTTTAATGCTTTTAGCACTCTCTATGATAGATTTTAAATACAAAATGGTTCCGGATTCACTGAATCTTTTAGCGATCCTTTTTGCTGTTTTTGGCGCGTGGAGCCTCAATGGAGTTATCCTTAACCTGCAAAACGCCCTACTTTTTGCGGGGGGCTTTACTCTTTTAAGATTTAGTCTCTCTTATATCTTAACATCTTCGGCAAGACGTCATGCAAAAAAAACTATGACCTCATGGACAAAAAACTATCACACCTACCCATTCATAGAGGCTATGGGGGAAGGTGACATTATGGTCGCTGCAACCATGGGTGCACTTTTAGGTGTAAAATTAACTTTGGTGGCTATATTTTTATCTGCCCTTTTGGCACTTCCCGTGATGCTTGCACTGAGAAACAGGTCTGCCGAGGAGCAAAGAGTTCCTTTTGTACCGTTCTTAGCTATGGCAACTTTTATAGTTTATATATTTGACAGCCCTATTTTAGCGTATATCGAGGCAAATTACTAAGATATGGACAGATTACAAAAATATATAATCAACAACCTATCTGTACTTTTTTTATCGATATTTTTGCCCCTTTTTGCGATAGCTTCTGTTATATTTCTGATCAAGCTTGCAACCTATACGGCAGTGATCCAAATAAGTATCTGGGAGATGACAAAACTTTACTTTTTTATCCTGCCCGAAATTTTATTTTATACCTTACCTGTCACTTTTTTTATTGCCGCTGTTTTATCTTTGTTCAGGCTCTCAACAGACAATGAAATGGTGGTGCTGTTTGCACTTGGGATCCATCCTAAATTTATTATAAAAACCCTTTTAAAGCCTGCTATGCTGCTGTCTGCACTTTTGGCTTTTGACTTTTTCATACTCTTTCCTCATACAACGGTGCTCTCAAGTAATTTCGTATCCTACAAAAAGAGTGAAGCAAAGTTTAACCTCTCTGCTTCTGAATTCGGTCACAGCTTTGGTGAGTGGCTGCTTTATGTGGGAGCGAATAACTCTGATGGTACCTACGGTGATGTATTCTTATTTAACAAAGATGAAAAAGAGGAGATACTCATAGGCGCTAAAAAAGCTGAGATCATCAATGACTCAGGTATTTTACGCTTAAAACTCAGCGATGGTGAGGGGTATAGCTATTCAAAAGAAAAATTCTCACAAATAAACTTTGAAACCATGTATATCAATGATACAATGAGCACAGATCTTACAACATACAGAACACCCTTGCAATACTGGAAGTCAGAACACAGAAGAGAAAATAAAAAACATATGTTTATCACCGATACACTTTTAAGCCTCTTTCCGGTTCTTAGCCTCTTTTTAGTGGCAGCTATCGGCATAGTGCATGTGAGACATCAAAAAGGGAGAGTCTATCTCTACCTCTTTTTGGGTATTGTGATCTTTTACGGTGCAACCATTGCCCTTCAAAGTATTTTATCATTTTATACTATTGGTGTCGTTGCTCTAACTTGGCTTTTGGCAACATACCTGTACTATAAAAAAACTATTGTCGCAAGGTTTTAAATGCGCTGTGCACTTACCATATCCTATAATGGCAGCCATTTTTTAGGCTCTCAAATACAAAAAGAATCCTCCAATACGATTATGGGTACACTCCAGCATGTTCTTTGCAAGATAGGGATAGACTCTAAAGTGATAGCTTCTGGAAGGACAGACAAAGGTGTACATGCCTCAAGACAGGTGTGCCATGTTGATCTGCCGATCTTTTGGACAGATTTACTTAAACTACACACAGTACTCAACAAGATGCTGCCTACTTCTATACATATAAAAAGTATCTCTAAAGTAGATGATGATTTTCACGCACGCTACAGTGCCAAACGAAGAGTGTACAGGTATGTTATCAAAGAAGGTGCTTGTAATCCCTTTGAAGCTGATCTCGTAACCTTTGTAGATACAATAGACTACAAAAGAGTTCAAAAAAACATACAACTTTTTGTGGGTGAGCATGATTTTCAATACTTTATGAAAACAGGAAGTGAGAGCAACTCCACCAAAAGAATTATCTACAAAGCCTTTGCCTACAAACACAAAAAGTATATAGTGCTTTATTTTGAAGCCAACGGTTTTTTACGTTCACAGATAAGGCTTATGGTTGCCGCACTGCTTACACTCGATGGGCAATCTATTCAAAAACAGCTCAACCGTGAGAAGAACTACAAGCTAAAACCAGCAGATTCTAACGGGCTTTACCTTAGTAACATCAAATATTAAAACTACTTTTTCGCATCTAATTTCACATTCCAGAAATTTACAGTGAAATTGATTAAAGACAGATAAAAAAAAGAAAAAAACATTATCTTCAAAACTACAATATACAGGATACACAGGTAAAGTAAAGCCTTATAAATTAAAAGGAATTATACAGTTTTTAGTTATTCTTATGTTAATCATAATAAAATATAGTATGAGTTTAAATAAAATAAAAGAGTCATTATGTTTGAAGATGTAAAACTACCCAAGGGGATGGATGCGGAGGTTCTTGAACACCTTATGCATCCAAAAAATTATGGAAAGCTCGATAATGCAAACGGCATCGGTGTCGCTACTGATGAAAAAACAGGTGAGTATGTTATATTTTACACACTTCTAGAAGATGAGACAGTAAAAGATGTCAAATTTGCAACAAACGGTTGCCAGGATACGGTTGTGATAGGTTCTATGTTTACAGATATGATCAAAGGTAATGAGCTTCAATACGCTCAAAAGGCTATAAACAAAATGCACGAAAAGCTTGGAGACCTCTCAGCCCAACAACAGGTTTGTGCAGATATCGTTTTTAGTGCCTTTATAGCTTCTATGAAAAACTATGAAAATCTGATCAATGGCAAAAAAGAGGAAGTTCATATTGTAAAAATGAAAGAGAGCTGTGATATCAACGAGGAGAATGAAAATGGATAAATTGTTTCAGCAAAAACATCAACTGTGGCTCAGGATCACCTTTGCCTCTTTTAGTATAAACGATGAGGAGATCAAGTCAAGACTCTATGATTTTTCACTTATCGCTTTTAGGCATATGAAATGGATCGCTACAGCTGTTTTAGAAGATAATAATAACTATAACTATGACAGAGATATGATACTCTACAAAAAAGAGTCTGTTTTTGAAGTTTTGAGTGAACTTTTACAGGATATACAAAACATACAGAACTATTATCCTCAAAATGAGCTTGGTTTCAGACTCAGAAGTGATGATGCTTACCTTACCCAATATATCTCAGAAATTCTTAAAAAAGAAACAAACAACAAAGAGGTCACTGCATTTAACATGAAAAGGCAATGGCCACACAGTAATCTGGCACAGGAGCAGATCGATGCTCTGACACTTTTTTTGTTTGAAGAGTCCTACAAAGAGTATGAGCTTATTTTGGTATATGCCTATATGCAGGCAAGGACAACAGATCTAACCCAGTTCAATGTATTTCAAGATCTTATCGATGAATCCCATTTTCATTTGAAATCTTTTGGAAATATGATGGCAAAACTTGGTATCTTAGCTCTTCCAAGAGAGTTGCATGAGATGACCTACGTGGTTGATGATATACAAAAATTCATTGTTGATGGGATAGCCGAAGAGGAAGCTGCAAAAGAGATGTGCAAAGAGCTTAGTGATGCCATAAAAGATGAAGAGCTATCAAAGTTCTTTAATTTCATCAACTTCCAAGAGAGTTACCACATAGAACTTATGAAAAAACTTCTCAAATAAGGGTATTTTATTTGAGCGCTTCACTCTCTATAATATCCTCCTCTTTTGAGGAAAGCTGTTTTTGGTAGTTTCCTTTTGCGCTGCCGCTAAATGCACTGATAAGCTGATTTTCCTGTTCTTTGTCTAGTTTTCCAGAAGAGATAGCATCTAACATTTTTTCCGCGATCTTGACTCGTGCTTCATTCTCTTTTTGGTAAAAATATTTCTGTAGATTATCATTGTACGCAAGTAGCTCATTTTCACGTTTTTTCTTAAAGTAGTAGTATATAAAAAAAGCACCTACCATCACTAAAATACCTAAAATAAGCATCATATAACGCTTCAACTCCATAGTATCTTCACGCTCTTTTTCTTGCATTTTCTGCTCAAAGGCGAGCTGCTTGTTCTTGTTTTGCAAAAGGATCTTCTCTTTTTCAAGCTCTGCCTGCAAACGGAGCTTTTCAAGCTCTTTTGCTTTTTCTATCTCTGCAAGTTCCTTTTTTGACTGTAATATCGCTAAATCTTTTTGAGTTTGAGCAGAGAGTTTTTTGAGCTGTATCTCTTTGCTCTGTTGTACCTTTTGCATAAACAGAGCCCTCTCCTGCTCCGCTTTTTTTGCCTTTTCACTTTCAGATGTCAAAAGGTCACAGCCACTAAAAACCAAAACTACAGTAAGTATATATATCCATTTCATATGTAAATACTATCTTAATTAAGCTTATAGATTTTGTAATATCCCTGTAATTTATAAAACATAACTCCCATAAAAATCCCTACACTGTCAGCAACAACATCTAAAAAAGAAAACTCTCTGCCGGGTATAAAATACTGCACTATCTCAATCAGCATACCAAAACCTAGCAGTAAAAATACTTTATATGTTATGCTCAAATCTTTAAATGCCAGTGAGAGCAAAATATACAGTGTAATAAATGCGGCAAAATGGTTTGCTTTATCCCACATACTTTGCACAGCTGCCATGTTCGGATTTGTAGTAGTTGCCAAATACATAATGCTCAAAAGCGTCATGAAAAAAAGTACAACCAAAAATCTATTCATTTATAGCCTTGTTAATTAGATATACAATATTATCGTTCCATAATAATTCTTTATGTGAAATATTATCATATTCTTTGTAAACAGCTAGATTTTTCACATACTTTTTTAAATTTCTTCCATTTTCTATGTATGTGATCTCATCATCTTTACTGACAAAGAGATATGTTTTTGCATCTATATTTTGTACAAACTTTGTGTTGTCAAATCTATAGCGAAGAAGCCATGAAAGATTTTTTCCGTATTTTGACTTTGTGAGCAAGGCTATGGAGTCAAATGCACCGACAAGAAACACCCCTTTGACCTTTACTTTACTTGCAACATAAGCTGCAACGCTAGAACCTATGGAAAAACCGAGAATATAAAAATCACCATAATGTTTTTGAACCATCTGTGCAATTTTCAGGCCATCTCTGTAAACATTCTTTTCATTAACAAAACCTTTACTTTTTCCATAAGAGCGGTAGTTGAATGTGATGATCCTTGTATGTGTAAAGCGAGAAGAGAGTCTTTTAATAAGCCCCACACTGTCGTGTGAACGTCCACCAAAGAACAAGAGCGTTTCTTCTATAGTGGCTAGTTTTCTATAAAGCTCTTTTGGTTCATAGACAACACCTTCAAGCTCAACCCCATCATCAGTAGTGATACTTACATATTCAAAATCATCATCAAGTTCATCTTCTCGAAAATAAGT
>JALWLL010000038.1:0-3127 GCA_026996295.1 Sulfurimonas sp. | reverse complement strand
CAAGAGTGCCTTGAGGTTGCATACTTTTTATCTCCAACAGCAACAGGCAAAGCAAAAGACAAACGTGCCAATGCATTTAAAAATGCCTTTAGAACCAACCCGCCAACCATACAAAAACTAAGTTAACTTTTTTGCCCACCTTGCAAAAAACCTTGCAGGGCTTAACCTCGGGTTTATCTCTTTGTCACTTACGATCTTTTCACTTAACATCTTTGCAAGATAAGGTGCCAGTACAAAGCCGTATCCTCCATTCCCGTTGATCATATAAAGGTTTGGATAATATAAAAAATTGCCATAATCCGGCTTCTTTACTCTCACTTTTTTCTTGCAACACGCTAAGGTTTCTTGACTCATCACCACCTGACCGATCAAAGGCATATAATCAAATGAGCCTGAGCGTAATCCGGTGTAGTCTTTGATAACCTCAATATCTTCTAGCTTAATGCTCTTGAGTGCTTTTTGAAGCAACTCTGCCCTGCCCGATTCTATGTTGTAAGGTTCTTTATTTTTTTGAGGATGATAGTGAACATTATGAGTAGCTCCAATAGCAGTTACTCCGTCAATTTCCGGTGAGATAGAAACAAACTGGTGAATTGAGAAGCGGTTATGTGTTGATGTTTTAATATCTATGCGGTGACCCCAAACACCACGAAGCTCTATGTAGGGTTCATGAAGCAGTGACTTGTACGCACCTGTTGCCAACACGACATCTTTTGCCGTGTAGGATTCATTGATGATCCAACTACCATCAGCATAAACTAAACTTTTCACCTCCTGTTGGAAAAATGTGGTACTTTTAGATAGGGCTTCACACATTAACTTTGCATGAACCACTCCAGCTTCTAAAAATACAGACTCTTGCTCAAGTGCCTGATTTTGTAAATTTTTTTGAAACTCTGCAGGGGGTGATTTAAGTTGCAAGTCAGTATGCAGTTTGTAATATTTAAGAGTTTGTGAATCTTTGTCATCTTTTGCTATATGCAAAAGTGGGGATTTTTTTAAAAGATGAGCAAAATTGCTCTCATAAAACTTCATGCTGTAAACAAAAGCATCATGAATCAACTCTTTTAACTCACCTTCTTTAGAGAACTTAGGGGAGATAAAAGCACCTGCCGCACCACTGCCGCCACTAGCAATACCTGCCATATCAAACAAAGCAACCTTCTTACCCTTTTGCGTAAGCTCATACGCCATCGCAGAACCGTTAATGCCGGCTCCAATTATTACTACATCATACAAAATAACTCCTGATAAGTGCATTTTATCACAGATGATCCAAACAAACTTTAAGAAGCTAACAAAGCACTAACTATTATTGTGATAAAATACAATAATAAAAATTTATTGCTGTAAATTTTGGACAGATAATTGACTAAACAACTAAAATCATTCATTCATAACGGTGGGATTAAACTCAAACTCATTGGCTTTCTTACCCTTTCTATCCTTATGACAATTTTCATTCAAAATCTTTTTACTATTCCCGTGATGAAAAACTATGCCCAAAAGAAAGCTTTTGAAGTCAGTATCACCACCATAGAAAGGATTGCAGACTTTTCACTTTTTACACTACTGGAAAGAACTCCTGAGAATCGTATAAATTTAAATGATGTCATACAAAATATCCAATCATCCCATATTGAAGGTTTGGTTGGTATGTCAATTTTTGAAAAAGAAAAAAACAATACGAGTGTTAAATACAACCTTCTAGCAGGTTTTGGATATCATCAAAAAAAACTTGATAAGAAGCTAAGCTCTTTTTTAAACAATATTCAAAGTAACAAAGTAACCTATAGTAGCTATCCTGTGGCTTTTCAAACAACCTCACTTGAAACGTATAGATTTGTAAAACCTATCATTTACCATCTTAACAATAAAAAAATTCTTCTTGGTGTTGCACTTTTATATTATGACAAAGAGGCGATTACCGGCTTTATCAATAAGATGCTCAATATCATTTATTTTGTTACATTTCTCATTATAGTTGTTGCTGTTTTTATTGTTTATTTTATCGGACTAAGCTTTACAAAACCGATTCTTACCATAACACAAGCTGCAAAAGACGTTACTAACGGAAAACTTGATATTGATCTTAAAATCACAACAAATGACGAGATCGAAGATCTTGCAGAGAGTTTTAACGCCATGACTAAAAGCTTACGTGAACATAAAAATATACAAAAATTTGTTTCAAACTCCACTGTCAATATGATTCAAGAAAACTCTTCGTGTCCATTGATCCTAGGTGGTGAGTACAGAGAACTCACTTTTTTATTTTCTGATATTCGCCATTTTACCACCATAAGTGAGAGTAGAGATCCTAATGAGCTTATAGAGATTTTAAACTTTTATCTTAATCTGCAATCAGAGATCATAAATACCTATGGTGGGGATATAGACAAATTCGTGGGTGATGAGGTGATAGCGTTTTTCTCAGGTACTGAGAGTGCACAAAAAGCCATAGAGTGTGCCGTTGCCATACAAACTGCGATCACTTCTGAAAATAAACAAAGAGAGCAACATGGTATGACAGTGTGTGAAGTTGGCATTGGAATCAACAAAGGTGATGTCGTTGTAGGCAATATAGGATCACATGAGAGAATGGATTTTACATCGATTGGATCTGTTGTCAATATCGCTTCTAGATTATGTTCTCATGCTAAAGCGGGAGAGATACTGATAGAAAAAACAACCTATGAGAACTCCGACTCACAACTTAAAGCTCTCAAACAAGAACCACTGCAGGCTAAAGGTATTAAAAAACCTATATCAGTCTATTCTTTTTGTGTCACTCAAGAGAATTCAAAATGAAATTACACATTATCTCCTTTTTCAGTATAATTTTTTTCAGTGCTTGCTCAACGCAATTTAAAGAGCTACAACCTCACGAGAAACAAAAAATATACGCAACAATAAAGCAAGAGATAGCACTCCACAAAGAGATGGGTGATCTGGCTTATGTAAACAAGTCTTATTTAGAAGCTTTGAAGCACTATGAAATCCTCAACTATTACGAAGGGTATCAACGAATCAGCCAAACACAACTCGATACTGTCAAATCTGAGGCAAAACAGAGTGCCAAGTACCATTACAGCCAAGCCAACAAATATTTGAAAGAAAAAAATTA
>JALWLL010000037.1 GCA_026996295.1 Sulfurimonas sp. | reverse complement strand
TCGCAGGTACTGCAAGGGGAGCTGATACTGCAGTAGTAATAAAGCCAGCGCCATCCAATCGCCTATTTGACATAAAGGTGCGTGAAATACTGGTTAAGCCTAAGGATTGGTAGAACAAGAGGACTAAAATGGCAAAAAAGACAAATAGCGGCATAAAAATCGTATGCCAGAACAGAAAGGCACGGCACCTCTACCACATAGACGACACAATCGAGGCGGGCATGGTCTTATTGGGGCCAGAGGTGAAGTCCCTTCGGGAAGGACGCGCAAATCTCACAGATTCCTACGTGGTATTTAAGGGTGGAGAGGCCTGGCTACAAAACGTACACATCACCCCATATAAGTTTTGCTCTTACCACTCAAATCTAGACCCTACTCGCCCGAGAAAACTACTCCTCCACAAGCGAGAGATCAAGAGACTGACAGGAAAAGTGCAGGAACGTGGTTACACCCTGATACCATTAAAGATATATTTTAAAAATGGAAAGGCCAAGGTAGAGCTTGCGTTGGCACGGGGTAAAAAACAGTACGATAAAAGGGAGGCCGTAAAGAAGCGGGATCTAGAAAGAGAATTTGGAAAGCGCTTTAAGATAAGATGATATCTGACATATGCTTGACATTACAATAGACCATCATTACTTTTAAAGACATCCAAGCAGCAGACTTACCCCATGGGGGGCGAACTGGATTCGACGGGGGTATGGAAGCTTAATGCTGCGTGCCGAGGCCCCGAACCTCGTAAAAATCGGGACAAAAACACAAACGCCGACTCTGAATACGAGTACGCACTGGCTGCATAAGACAGCCAGCACCCATTCAGGTGCTCCTGCCCGCCTGGATTGGGTGACGGTCAGGCAGGATAGCTGTCCTGGATGGCCTGCATCCAGGCAGTGAATCTTCTGCAGGCTAGCCTCATGATCCCTTGCCTGAGTAGGGGTCATTTGGCGAATGTAAATACTCAGGCTACGCACGTAGAGGCTTAAGTGGAATGCCTCCGGACGCGGGTTCGATTCCCGCCGCCTCCACCAATTTACTTCTCACTTATTCTCCTATCTTATCCATAAAGATTATAAGGACTTGACAACAATAGGCTCATTTCTGATAATCGTATCAGAAGTTTCATTTTTCTCTGTAAGTAATACATAATTGTAAAATTTTTTTACAATGCCTAACAATTGACACCTATTTTTCATTGAAGGGTCTCATATGTGAGATGAATATCTCTTTGAGAGGCACATAGATGAAAGGGGAGTAGCGCAGAAAATATGTTTTAACCAAGGTCCCTGTAGTTTTAATGCCCTTTTACCTTTCCAACATCAGTATAAGTGAAGAGATAATGGTCTTGAACTAGACAGGTAATAAAACGCTGCCACACACTTCTTGGATTATGCTCAATACTTATAATACCATGTGTATGTACAATGATTATTTATGGAGGAATTTATGAAAAACTATAGCATTAAAAATAAATTCTCTTTAGTCAGTAGCTTTTTTTGCTTTATTTTAGGTATGTTTTACTATGTTTTGAATGTCCAAGGAGCTATTATTGAAGGTGTACCTAATAAGCTTATCGAGGCTAATTTACCTTTTACTATGCCTCATTTGATTGAAAATTTAGATGGTTACTATGTAATAATAAAATTTCCTGTTACTCCAGGACAAAAATACACATTGGATATTAACTATCCTCCCCAAAAAAATACTGGCCGAGATATAATTATTTATGGTTTAGACCCATCAACTATGTCGAAGGGAAATAGGCCGATTTCAGCCAAGTACGGAAAATTTTTCACCACTTTTAATAGCGGTTTTATGTGGCCATGTGATCCACCACCAAGATGTTGGCTCACCAAAAGATATAACATATATATTTCACATAATAGCTCTGGCAAATTTTTATATGTTGTTATCAAGTCGAAGACTCCCGGTTTAAAAAATACTGTCCTACTAAATTATCCTGGTATGTCTGATTCTATGGTTCAAAGTAGAATTGAATATCCCCTTTGTCCTCCCCGCAACAAATATTATTGTGGTAAATATGGCACCAAATTCTTTTGGGGAACAATTATTAAAAATTTTTTATTACTGAATAGTCCAATTCTCTCTACAAAGGAAGAGCAAAAATATTCTCCACTTCAGTCTGAGACATTAAAATATGTCGAAGGGAAATGGGAATTCGACGCACACGGAGAGAAAAGAATACTGGATATTAAACAATCAGGCAACATAGTATATGGTTATTTATTTTATCCTGAAGGTACAGCTATAGTTAATGGTGAGATAAAAGGGAAGAAAGTTGTTCTTACCGTTACTTACAACGACCCTGCTCTTATTGCGAAATGGGTACCTTGGGAAATATCAAAACAAGCAGTAGGTGTCAAATCTGTATTTAAGCTCATGCCTTCTGCTGATCCAAGAAAAATGGAAGGTGTTTTCTACAGTTGGTATCTTTATTGGGATACCAATAAAAAACTAACTAAAAAGTATAATGCACTCCAAGTTGGAAATCCAAATAATGACAAGCCATATCATTATATACTGATTAAAAAAGACTTATCTCCTTACTCTTCTTATCCTGTACAGACAGGTATTTTCATTGAAGCTGAAGATGAACTCTCTACAAATGTTAAATTGAGTGGAAGTGAAGTGAGCTGGCATTCAAAAAAGTTATCTATCCTACCTCATTCGGGAAAAGGCTACTGGTATCTTTCAAGGGGTGGGGATTGGTTGCTATATGTCTTTAATGTGCCTTCAGATGGAAACTACAAACTTTGGGTAAAAGACCTAAATGATAGAAAACATCCTCACAGGGCGAGAACTATTGTTGTCAAGATAGACAGTGAGAAAGAGTTTAAAGTGCCAGCTAATACTTCTCCAGGAAGTTACGGATGGGGATGGCATTTAATAGGTACTGTACATCTTGTAAAAGGCAAGCATATAATGAAAATAGTTAAAGAGTCCACCACTTCGGCTGCAGCTGTGTTGGATGCCTTTTATATTACCCAAGGCGAAGAACATCCCCCGATGTAACTACTGGAGAGGTTGGTGGTTTCTATTCCACTCATGGCAGCTAAGGCCACCAATAGCCTTAAATTTTGAACAGTGTTTTTAAAAAGAGGCACCCGTTTATTTTTTCAAGAAGGCGGCAAGCCCTCCACCAATTTTATTCATGTCCCCTTATAAAGTTTAAAAACGTCTGTTTTAAGTAGGCCCTCTCCTTTTCAGAGTCCCTAAAGTATTTCCAGATCTCCTTCAGGTGCTTAAAACGGACGATTCTACCGTGGACAGTTTCAGCGAGTACAAAGCCCTTTACATTTAGCAAGAATCTATTTCTCAACTTGGTTTCCAAAGGGGTGCCAGGAGACACCACCTGTACAATGACCTTACCCCCTAACTCCTCCCTTGACACGTGTTCAGCTAGCTCTACAAGCCTGTCACACACCTTTCACTTAAACTTATCTGCCAGATAATAGAGTACATATTTATGATCACCCGTTTGTGCCAATGCAAAAAGACTCATAACCTAATCACCCATTTCATCTTCTGTTATCCGCCAAAGATCTAAGATTCCAATATTTCCAATGACCTGTCTATTTTTATTTACCACAGGGACCTCTTTTATGCCCCTGGCTATCATGATGTCCAAAATCTCCTCTGCCAGGCTCTCTTCCCAGGCGAAGACAATATCCTCTTCCATGAGGTCCATCACAATCCTTGCAGAAACAAATTCTAAGAGCGTATGGTAATGGAGGCCTGTCTTTTGGCGCATAGAGGTAAAATACCTAATTATCCGCCCAAGGGAAAGATAACCAGCTAACCTATCTTGTGAATCTAATACGTAGATATTTCTAAGAAATTCGATCTCTTCAAGGCGCCTCTTTACCAATTCTATGGGGTCATCCATATAAAAAAGCACGTATGGATGGGTTGGTAGCCTATTGAGTATACTTTTTATAGTTAATTTATTACCCATCTTACTCATGATAAACCTTTGCCTCACCTACCCTGGTAAAGGTCCATTTTAGAAGAGGTGGGGAGATGAGTTCATTGATTATAACTGATCCTAAAATAAAATTTATTAAGAGATCCCCCACGGGCGGGACAAACAGTTGTGAAGCCACCATCACCAAACCAATAGTTACACCTGCCTGGGGGAAAAGGCCAAGCCCCAAGTACCTTCGTACTGTTACGCACTCCAGACACCTCCTACTTCCCCAATATACCCCAAACTGTTTGCCTAAAAATCTAAATACCAAGATTATAATGGATAAAAGCCACGTCTCGGACACTATTGAAAAGTCCATATGGGCACCTGCCAAGGCGAAAAAAAGTCCAAATACCATGTCTTCAATAGGGTCTTGCGCCTCAAAAAAGAGATTGTGTTTGATATCGAGATTCACTATGAAGCAGCCCATACTCATACTCACAAGGATCGGTGAAAGATGAAATTGTCCGCTTAGTCCGGCAATGAGGATGAGAGAACCTAGTACCACCATTAGAATACTGCCGATTTCATACACCTTATACAGCATCTTACTCACTAAAAATGCCAATAGACCCCCAACGAGGACAGAACCGCCGATTTCAATAAAAGGCCACAGTGCCTTCCAGTAGCTGAGATATTGACTATCTTGAGATAAGAAGAACTGGGCCACTAATACCATTATGGAAAAGACTATGAGGGTAACTGCATCGTCAAGGGCTACTACGCCAAGTAGGGTGTCTGTGTAGAGGCCACGGGCCCTGGTCTCTGATATTACAGCCATAACAGTCCCTGGGGCTGT
>JALWLL010000036.1 GCA_026996295.1 Sulfurimonas sp. | reverse complement strand
AGATCATTAAAAACGATGAGGGTGAAGCGGAAAAAGCGATCATCACACTTCCAAGTGATCAAAAATCAAAAGCGATCGGTAAAAGCGGTATCAACATCCGTTTGGCATCTATGCTTACAGGCTTAAATATTGAGCTTGTTGAAACAGATCAGGTTACAAACGAAGAGGGTGAAGTCCAAGAGGCAAAAGATGGTGTTGACGCACTAGAAGCTCTCTTTAACTAAGATATCTTTTCTTTATTCAGCCCCGTTTCATATAGGGGTTGAGTTTTAACAACACCACATCCGCAATCATATTTCCAAGTAACGTTAAAAATGCCGTTATCATCAAAGTACCCATAATAATAGGATAATCACGACTCAGTGCCGACATAAAAAAGAGCTGTCCCATCCCCTCTATGCCAAAGATAGCCTCAAGTATCACACTTCCACCGATAAGACCCGGAAGAGAAAGACCAAGCAGTGTCACAATAGGGGGTAAGAGATTTGGAAGTATATAGTAGCGAAGTAACTCTTTTTTTCCTATGCCGCGAGAAAGTGCAAAATAATAATAATCACTTTTAAGTATCTCCAGCGTTAAAGAGCGTATATAAATAATCATACTTCCAAGACCTACAAAGATCATGACACTTACCGGCAAAAACAGATGCCATGCCATATCTATGACGTTGTATATCCCCTCTTTTGGCTCTATAGAGTGAAGTCCTGCAATGGGAAAGAGGTGTAAGTTGACACTGAAAAATAAAATAAACAATAAGGCGAGATAAAAAGATGGCATAGAAAACGAGATCAAAGAGATCTGACGGATAATATAATCCTCTTTCTTCTCATAGCAAAGTGCCGCTTTGATACCAAGGTACAAAGAGAGAACAAAAACTACGAGCAGTGCTGAGATATTCATACTCAAAGTAACTGGAAGTCGCTTGAGGATCTCACTGCTTACATCCCCTCCCGTAACAAAAGATATGCCAAAGTTCAAAGTCAGCATATTTTGAATCCAGTCCACATACTGAAGCAGTAACGACTTATCAAGTCCATAGACAGCTTTGAGCTTTTGGAGCGCTTCGGGTGTCATATTTGGATTGAGCTCACCTGCTGCAAAAAAACTGTTGGGCGCCGAATGAATTGCCAAAAAAGATATGACAGAAATCAAAAACAGCATAAACAAAAGATAAAAAAGTTTTTTGGATAGTTGTATCATGAAAAAGATTATAGCAAAAATGTTTGTTCACCTTCTTACAAACAGGAAAAAGAAGGTGAACAAACACACTCAGGCAGAGCCTGAGTCAAGAAGAGCTTTAAAATTCTTAGAAGTTTAAAGTTAAATATGCTTGAAGCATATTGTATGCGTCACCACCATCTTCTGTAGTGTTGATATATGCTAAAGTTGCATCTAATGCACCATAGCTTCTAGAAGCTGTTAAAGTTAACTCTGTTAAGTCACCAGCATTATTTGCCGCACCGTTGTCAGCCATAGTATAGTAAGCACCAAAATCAGCGATACCCTCTACAGGAACCTCAGCTTCAACAGTGATAGCAGTAGTATCTACAGCAGAAACCTTACCATATGCCCACCATGCTTCTGTATAAAGTTTTGATTGTCCGGAAGCCGCCAGGTTTGCACCAACATTTCCTAAACCATCTGTTTCATCACCCACTGCAGAGTAAGCTACTGCAACAGCGAACTTATCTTTCATCTCATAACCAAGCTCCAAAGCGTATGCACTTTGTGTACTCGCACCGTTTAGTTCTTGAGCAGTGTATTGTGCACCAAAAGAGATACCCTCGATCTCTACATCAGCTTGTAACCAATATGCCTGGATTACCTGTGTAGCATCATAGTACCATGCTTGCAGTGTTACATCTTCAATAGAGTTGTTCACAACACCGGCTGCAAACGCACCCTTATAGAACTGAGAAAAGTTCGTAGTTCCATTTGCATTTACCGGAGCAATAACAACGCCAGGATTTGTATCAACATCGCCACCGTTACTACCGCCAACATAAGCACCTACCAAAGTAGTATCAGGGATATCTTGGTTCACCAATACTGCTGCTTCAAAAGTATTTTGAGCAATAGACCAAGTCTCAGTAAAAACAAGTGGAGTATCAAGTGCCATACGACCAACTTGAGCCGTTGTCTTACCGGCAGTTGCTGCTAACCATGCCTGATCAAACCAAAAATAATCATCAGTACCGTTTGTACCTTCCCAAACACCACCAACTAATTGACCTTCAAGTCCTAACGTTGAAAGTGCTGTTAGGTGAGCACCGGCTGATACGGACTCAGTTAAATCAGCAGAGATCCCTAAGCCTAAAGATGCCTGACCGATAGCTCCAGCTTTATCAAACATATCTATAGCCTCAGTATGATCACTTGTACTATAAAATAAGTTAGCATTTCCATCTACTTTTACATTGTCAATTGCGAATGCACTTGAACCTACAAGTAGCGCTGCTACCATACTCATTTTTACTAATTTCATTTATTCTCCTTGTAATTTTTACAAATTCGCTGACAATCTTATCATACTATTCTTGCGTAAACTTTAATTATTTGATTAATTTTTAATCATAAATTTATACTATAATTTTATTATGAAACAAGCAACAATCACAATTACAACTCCACTTATTATATTAGGTTTATTTATATTTACAGGATGCTCTTCCGGTGTTGTTACGACACCTTCTAAGAACAATGCACTCAATAATATTACAAATATAAACAAAAAACATAAAAGCTACGGCATGCAAAAGAGTTTAGATAATTGGCTCAAAGAAACATGGACACCGACTATTGAAAAAAATGCAACTATACGTCAAATCAATCAGGACAAACAAAGAGGTTTTACATTACAAGAATATGTGGATAAAATAGAAGTTTACTTAAAAGAGAGCAACACAACTACACGAGAGCCTCACTGGCAAAAAGTAAACATTTTGCCGGTGATAGGGAAATAAAGACTAAGCTATTTTTGTGCATCCCAACACAGTATGGTTTTACCATCTTCTGTCGTTTCAGCCGCAGCCATACCCATGATGTTGTAGCCGGCATCTACATAGTGGATCTCACCTGTTACACCTGAACTTAAATCACTCAAAAGATACATGGCAGAGTTTCCAACCTGCTCGATCGTTACATTTTTCTTCAACGGTGCATTTGCCTCGTTCCAGTTAAGGATCTGTTTAAAATCCCCGATACCGGCAGCTGCAAGTGTACGGATAGGTCCTGCCGAGATCGCATTGACACGTTGACCTTTTGCACCAAGATCAACTGCCATATAGCGTACAGTTGACTCAAGAGCCGCTTTTGCTACACCCATAACATTATAGTTGACGATATATTTTGGCCCACCAAGATATGAAAGTGTAAGGATAGAAGCATCATCACTCAGTACGCTCTCTAAACGGTTTGTTAGATCAATCAGAGAATATACAGAGATATCCATAGCTATTTGAAATGCTTGTTTTGTTGTTTTTATAAACGGCTCTGAAAGTGCCTCTTTTGGAGCAAAAGCTACAGAGTGTACAAGAAAGTCGATCTTTCCAAAATCTTTCTCAATCTTAGAAGCAATAGAGCTCATGTGCTCTTCGTTTGATACATCAAGCTCATACACCTTGTCACTGCCGAGTTCATTTGCGATAGGCTCCACTCTTTTTTTCAATGCATCATTCAAATAGGTAAACGCCATCTCTGCACCCTGATCAGCACACGCTTTTGCGATACCATACGCTATAGATTTGTTGTTTGCAAGCCCTACTATAAGACCTTTTTTTCCCTTCATTATCATTAACCGTTCTCCTTTTATTTATCTAAATTGTGTGCATATTCACACATCGTACAAAAATGTTCCGCATAAAGCGCCGCGCTTCCTACTAAAATGCCATCTACTCCATCAAGCGCCAAAACCTCTTTGGCATTTGTAACCTTGACACTCCCACCATACAAAAGTGGTGCAGAGCATTTTTTCTTTAGCTGCAGATGCAAAGAGGTTATATCTTCGAGTGTTGGTGTGAGACCTGTGCCGATTGCCCATACAGGCTCATACGCAAGAATCAGTTTTTCATACTCCAGATCAATTCCCTCTAATTGCGAACTTAAAAACTCCATCATCACATCATTGCCTGCTTCTCTAACCTCTAAAGATTCGCCGATACAATACACAATCCTAAAACCCTGCTCTTTATAGAAGTGGAATTTTTCTGCGATCATCTTTTGTGTTTCACCCAAGATATGACGACGTTCGCTGTGCCCTATGAGAATCGTTTTTATTCCAAACTCATCAAGGTGATCAAGCCCTATTTCACCCGTAAATGCACCATTTTTAGTGGCATATGCATTTTGAGCACCAAGAGTGATTTTACCGTTATGTGTGTTGAGGCTTGACGCAGCAGGGAAAACAAAAACATCTTCGCAAATGTTGTTTGTTTGTAAAAACTTCTCCACTTCATCTACATACTTACTTGTTTGGGCTCTTGTAAAATTTGTTTTCAGATTTGCTGCGATTATCATACTATTATGCCTCTTCTATCATAAGCGGTAAGACTCCCGGAAGCACTTTACCTTCTAAAAGCTCCAGGGAAGCACCGCCTCCTGTTGAGATAAATGTCATCTCCTCATCTACCCCTACACGCTGAACAAGATCAGCCGTATCTCCACCGCCAACTACTGTTGTTGCATAAGAATCTGCAACAAAATGTGCTATCTTATTTGAACCACGGGCAAACTTATCCATCTCATACACACCCATAGGACCGTTCCATAAAACGGTTTGCACATCATTGAGTGCTTCACGGTAAAGCCTTACTGTTGCAGGTCCTATATCAAGACCCATCCAGCCGCTTGGAATCTCTTGAGCCGTTACGATCTTGCTTACGGCATCTTCTGCAAATTTGTCTGCTGCGATCACATCTACAGGAAGGTAGAACTTCACACCAAGTTTTTTGGCTTCATCCATAATATGCTGTGCATCTTCTAAAAGATCATCCTCAACCAAAGATGCACCTATATCATACCCCATCTGTTTTAAAAATGTAAATGCCATACCGCCGCCTACTAAGATCTTATCAACTCTTGGAAGCAGGTTTATGAGTGCTTCAAGTTTGCCTGAAACTTTGGAACCGCCAACTATAGCAGCAAATGGGCGTACAGGTTTTTGAATCAGTTTGCCAAAAAACTGTATCTCTTTTTGAAGTAAAAAACCTGCCGCTTTGTGCTTCTCATCAAACAGATGAGTGATCCCTTCCACTGAAGCGTGTGCACGGTGACTCACTCCAAAAGCATCATTGATATAAAACTCTGCCATTGATGAAAGTTTCTTAGAGAAAGCAGGATCATTTTGCGTTTCACCTATCTCAAAGCGTAAGTTTTCAAGAAGTAACACCTCTGTTTCTTGTAAAGCAGAAGCCTTTGCCATTGCATCTTCACCTACAACATCACAAGCTAAGAGTACTTCTCTTTTGAGAAGTTGTTGCAGTCTGCGTGCAACGGGTGCAATAGAATACTTCTCAACCACTTCACCTTTTGGACGTCCCAAGTGAGAAGCCAAAATAACCGCACAATCCTGATCTAAACAGTAGTTGATCGTTGAGAGAGCTGAGCGGATACGTCTATCATCAGAGATATTTCCAAACTCATCCATCGGTACATTAAAATCACACCTTATAAAAATCTTTTTGCCTGCCAAATCTAAATTTTTTATATTTAAAAGTTCCATACTCTTCCTAATTATTTATTTGCTGATATAAAGTGCCATATCTATCAACCGTGTAGAATAGCCCCACTCATTATCATACCATGACATCACTTTGATCATGTTGCCCCCTATAACCTGCGTTAAATCCTCTGCAACAACTGCACTGTAACCACATCCGACAAAATCTTGAGAGACTTTCATCTCCTTGTCTATGAGAACAATCCCCTTATGCTCATTTTCAGCTGCTTTGTTGAGCACCTCTGTAACCTCTTGTGTCGATGTTTCTTTTGAGACAACCACATTCAAATCAACCATAGAGACATCAGGGGTTGGAACACGCACACTTTGTCCATGCAGCTTCCCCTCAAGCTGTGGCAACACAAGGTTAATCGCCTTTGCCGCACCCGTTGAGGTTGGGATCATATTGACCGCCCCCGCGCGCGCACGACGCTTATCGCTTGGATGTCTTACATCGAGTATGCTTTGATCATTGGTATAGGAGTGAATCGTTGTCATCAGCCCTTTCTCTATCCCAAACGCATTATCCAAGGTTTTGGCAATAGGTCCAAGACAATTGGTGGTACAAGAGGCATTTGAGACAATCTTTTCTCCGTTATAGAGATGTTCATTGACCCCCATAACAAAAGTTGGAGTGAGACTATCTTTGGCAGGTGCGGAGAAAAGCACTTTTTTGATACCGTTATCGATATGTATTTGCGCACTCTCTTGTGTTAAAAATACACCGGTACACTCTAGAACTATCTCTGCACCACACTCTGCAAAATTTACATTTTTGGGATTGGACTCAGAAAATATACGGACACTTTTACCGGCTATGCTGAAATGATTTTCATCGATCTCATATGCCTCATCTTCAAATGTTCCGTGAACAGAATCGTTTTTGAAAAGATACAGCATCATATCTTTGCTCGCCATATCATTTATGGCGACCAGTTCAACATCCTCTCTTCTCGCAGCTATGCGTGCAACACAGCGGCCGATTCTTCCAAATCCGTTAATTGCTATTTTAAGCGCCATTATATTCCCTGTAATTTAAAAAAATTGGGCTATTTTATCGAAAGTTTCGTTATAATTCGCTTTAAGTATGGAAACTGTTGCACTTTTTGGTGGCTCATTTGATCCGCCGCATATCGGTCATGAAGCTATTGTCAAAGCTCTTTTAGATTCTAAGGAGATTCAAAAAGTGGTTGTAATGCCCACTTTTTTAAACCCCTTTAAATCAAAATCTTACGCACCTGCCAAGCTAAGGCTCAAGTGGCTCAAAAAGATCTTTGAGCCATATAAAAATGTTGCAGTAGATACATTTGAGATACAGCAGACAAAAAAAGTTCCAACAATAGAAAGTGTCAAACACCTTCTACAAAAATACGATAAAGTCTATCTCGTTATAGGTGCCGATAATTTGGGCTCTTTACAAAGTTGGTACAAGTATGATGAACTTGCACAACTGGTAACTTTTGTAGTTGCACAAAGAGGTAACATAGAGATACCAAACAATTATTTAGAATTAAACATTGATGTCGATGTATCCTCAACACAATTGAGAAAAAACTTGGATCTCTCTCAATTACCCAAGCAATGTGCACAAGAGATAATAAAATTTTATAAGGAAACAAATGCAAAATAGAATAGAAAAAATAACAGAAGTTTTAGATAAAAACAAAGCTGAAGCTATAGAGGTTTTTGATCTGCGTGAAAAAAATTACTTTGTTGATTATGCGATCATCGCTTCTTCACTCGGCACCAAACACACCGGAGCGCTACTTGATCATCTCAAAAAAGATCTGAAACCGGATGAAACATTTAACTGTGTCGATGAAAGCGGAGACTGGATCGTGATCGATCTTGGAGATATTCTCATACATATCATGACGCCTGAGTACCGCGGTAAGTATGATATGGAAAACTTTCTTGCTGAACTCAGTGAGGGCAAGGAGGGTGAAGCCCTCTAAGTCAGTGGAATATCTTTCAAAGGTATTCTACTTTTTTGGTACTCTCTTTAGCTCTTCATAATGATTTTCCAAAATATCTCTATAATTATAAATAGAATCAACATACTTCACCGGTTCACTTCCGCGAGCATAACCGTGTTTTAAGGTTTTATAGTAAGCTTTTTGAGACAGAAGCGGCAGTACGACTTTTAGATCATTCCAAACATTTTGATCAAGTCCTATTTTTTTTGCCAATGCTCTGGCATCGTGAATATGCCCCATACCTATGTTGTATGCTGCGAGTGCAAACTTCATGCGGTTTTCACCCTTGACACCCTTTGGAACCAGATTGAGCATCGATTTTATATGTCGTGTACCACCCATAACGCTTTGCTTGGGATTTAACCTGTTTTTTACTCCTAGTATTTTAGCTGTTTTTCTTGTCAGCATCATCAATCCCCGAACACCCGTAAAACTTTTTGCTTTTGGATTCCAGTGTGATTCCTGATAAGAGATGGCAGCTAAAAGTGTCCATGGAATTTTATACTTTCTAGAAGCTTCCATAAAATACTTCTTATATTTTGGAAGTCTCGATTTTATCCGTTTGTAAAACATTTTTGTGTTGTAATAATCAAACAAAAGAACATAACTGTAGTAATGATCTTTGAGCTGTGCCATAGAGCCGTTTTGGTTAAATTCATTGAGCCACGAATACATATCTGCTTCCAGCTCCTTGGAATTTGGCGCTAAAACCCATGCAAGCTGCTCTCTTGGGCTGATTGCAAATGCCAGGGCAATCTCGGGAAAGTAGCGAAGATTGATCGCATAGATATTTGAATCTGCAATTGTGCAGTCTATCTCATGGTCTGCAACCTGAGCCAAAAGTTCCTCTGTTGAATAATCAGAAGTGTAAGTTGCGTTGATCTCAAACCCATCCTCTTGCAATGCTTCTATGGTCTCTTGATAGCTGGTTCCCTCCCCAACTGTAATTTTCAAACCTGCAAGATCTTCGACATCTCTTGGGAATTTACTACTTCCGAGCATTCCCCTGTGGCAAATCACCTGTTCTTGCACCTCAAAATAGGAGGGACCAAAATTGAAAGTTTTTTCCCGCTTATGTGTTTTGGCAAGGGCTGCTGAAGTTATATGAATATCTGGATTTTTAC
Source organism: Sulfurimonas sp. (assembly GCA_026996295.1). Lineage (GTDB taxonomy): Bacteria > Campylobacterota > Campylobacteria > Campylobacterales > Sulfurimonadaceae > Sulfurimonas. The sequence continues at coordinate 9,533 of JALWLL010000036.1, read as the reverse complement.
TCAGAGCTATCGCTTCTTTTACAGTGTTTGCAGTGGTGATATTGAGATCAACCCCTAGATGTTTCGCATAGGCACTTAAGAGATCATACTCAAATCCCTGGGCTCCATCTGTGCCGATATAATATGTAGAGGGTGCATTTAAAAAGACAACATTAAGTTTTTTTGATTTTTTGATCTGGGTAAATAATGAGGGCTTCTCTATTTTATGTACAGGAGAATACGCTGAGTGAGAGAGCCAGCCAAATATAAAAAATGACACGCCAAACAATGCAAACAGTATAAACCTAATGTACTTATCCATCAGGCTAGTTTACAATCATATAGCTTTTGCAAATATAAAACGGTTTATCCCGTTATCGTACTCGTGAGCTAACACCTCATCATGTACTTTCAAGATCGAATCGACCAGATAAAGCCCCAGTCCAAAACTGTTCTTTGATGGATTTTCTTTGGTAAATGGTTCTATATAGTATTTTAGAGGGTGTTTCAAACGCTCCCCTTTACTCTCAAAACACAGTTCATTGTTGATGATAACTATCTTAACGTGTGCATCCGGGGAGTACTTGATACCGTTATCTATCATATTTTTTATAGCGGTTGTATAGAGTCTGTAATTGGCAAACACTTTCATACTTGCTTCTACATTGACACTGACACTGATCCTCTCAACCATCGCCATATCGATAGCACCATCGATAATATCTACAAGACGGTACTCTTTAAAATCACGTTTATCATGCAGACTCGTCACCTCTTCAATAAGAGCAAACTCTGTTACAAGATCCTCTAGTCTTCCAAAAATCGAGCTAAATCTATCGCGTTGTTTTTGCGTATCAAGCATCTGTGTCGCGATAGTTCCTTTTGCTATAGGTGTTTTGAGTTCATGCATAATATTTCTTAAAAAGAGTGTACGAGACTCTAAAATGTTGGTAATTTTATGACGGGTAGCTTCGAGTTCATTCGCTATCAGTGCTATCTCATCACTTCCCTCCATTTTAAAAGAGATATCCATATTTCCATTACCAAACTGTGCTATTTTTCTCCTTAGGCGAATCAATGGGCGCAGTTTTTGCAAAATAAGAAAATAGGAGATGGAGATAATAAGAATAATAGTCATATAAGTATATGCAATACTCCAGTATCTATAAGGCTTCAATTCTTCATCCTGAATCAAAACAGATCCTGTACGCGACTGAATATAAAAATAGATCTCTTTTTTATACTGAATCATTGTAGCCCGCATATCTTCTACAATTTTTTGGGTATAGAAATTTTTTTTGATATAAAGATAGGAGTTATTGATCGCTTTAAAGTCTTTACTTTGAAGTACTATCCCCTCATGAAGCACATCTTTTTGAGTATCTTTATCTTTTTCTATGTGCAGATGGTACACAGCAAGATTTGCCTCAAGCATAATATTTGAGCTTTGTCTTTGTTGATGTTCTCGATAAATTTGAGTTATGATAGCATGTTTTGTAAATATCTGGTCAATATACTGTTGTTTATTGAGTTTATAAAACTCCCAAAACACTACACTTACACTCACAAGAGTAACTACAAGTGCAAAAAGTACAGTGATTAAAACAGCATGTTGACGCATTAAAGGCTCAGTCTATTTAAGAAGCTTATAACCGACACCTCTCACAGATTCTATAAGAGATTTATCACCCAGCTTATTACGAATACGACCTACCATAACATCGATACTCTTATTGGAAGAGTCCTCATTAATTGCATTGACATTGTGAATAAGATCTTCTCGTGAGACAACAAGACCTTGTTTTTGAATCATATAAGAGAGTATGCCAAACTCAGCATTGGTGAGTTCTATGTTTCTCCCCTTGTAGGTAATGACCATAGAGGAGGGATCACATTTAAAGTCACTCTTGGATTCCTCTTTTGCTTCTGTTTTGGCGGCATAACGTCGCAGCACCGAGTGAATTCTTGCTTCAAGTTCTCTTGGATCATATGGCTTTGGAAGATAATCATCCGCACCAAGTTCCAGTGCTTTGACCTTATCTGTCACATCACTTCTGGCTGAAGAGATAATGATAGGGATATCCTGACGTTCACGAATGGCTTCACAAACTTCCAAACCATCCATACCCGGAAGCGTAAGATCTAAAATAACCAGATCAAACTTTTCCAATTTCAATATACTCACAGCCTTGAAAGGGTCATCCTCTGTAATAACCTCAAAATCAAACTGCTCAAGATACTCTGTAAGTATTTCCGCCAATTCCAAATCATCTTCTATCATTAATATTTTTTTCATAAAGCTATCCTACCAAAAATGAGCTAATAAGTAGTTAACACCACTTACTACTCTTTGCTCAGTCGACAAAAACCCTCTTCTGAGCTTTCTAAATCATATTTACGCAATACGTTCATGAAACATTCTGTATTGTTTAAAAACAACCTAACGAGATCCGGGTCAAACTGTGTGCCGGAGTGTTCTTCTATATAGAAGAGTACATCTTTGAGATCCCATGCTTCTTTATAGACTCTTTCATTTATCAAAGCATCAAAAACATCAACCAAAGAAACTATACGTGCGGCGATGGGTATCTCCTGAGCAAGTAGCCCCTCTGGGTATCCCGTACCATCCCAACACTCATGATGATACTTTGCAATATCTTTGGCAATTTTTCCAATTCTTGGATTCTCTTTAAAGACTCTTTCAATAAACTCTTCACCCATCACAGTATGTTGTTTGATCTCTTCAAACTCTTCCGCTGTGAGTTGATCCGGCTTACATAAAGTACTATGAGAAACAAACATCTTTCCCACATCATGTAAGATAGCCATCTCTCCTACAACTTTCGCCTCCCCATCAAACATTCCGTAAAGTTTTGCCAGCAAATAACTGTATTCACTAATGCATTTGATATGAGCACTTGTTTCAAGGTTTTGAAACTCTGTCATCTCGGAAAAAAGATTGAGAACATTTTGATTCAAGCCTGTCTGAGCAGATTCAAAAAGCTCAACAGGATATGTATTTTTGTATATTCTTGCATAAAACTCATCTCTTGAAAACGGTTTGGTGATATAATCATTTGCTCCCTCTCTAAGAAAAGAAGCTGTGTTGTAAGAGTCTGTCTCAGAGGTCAATACAACAATATGTAAATCCTTCTTACCCATGAGTGCACGTGCTTTTTTTATCAACTCTATAACATCAATATTGTTTGAGCTGTGAAAATTAATAATCATAAGCTCTATGCCAAAATGCACTTGCAGACGCTTTAATGCTTCACCCTCAGAAGCGGCACTTAAAACCCTGAAATTATGCATCAGTAAGTTTTGTTGCAGGTAGCTTCTATAAAGCGTTGCATCATCAACCAGTAACACAGTTTTTTTTCTATTGTGCTCCAAACGCTTTAATTTCTCTAAAACTTCAATAATACTTTCTGGATGATTCTTCAGTACATAATCAGCTATATTTGCACTCTCAAAGCCATCACTAAAGTCTGAATCAAAAGCATTTGTAAAAATAATAGGCGAGATGTTATACCTGTTTAAAAGAGCAATAATTTTCCCTCGCATCGCATCGGAAAGATCAGTTTCAGCAATGGCAAAGTCGTAACGTGATCTATCCAGATAAGAGTCTGCTTCCACGTAAGTACGGGCAATATCAAAGCTAAAATCAGTAAACATATGCATAAGTTCTTGAAACTTCTGACACAACACCTCATCATCTTCGATAATTAAAACTTTAGCCATTACAACATCTCTCTCTTGTAAAAAAATCACCTTCCACAGAGTATATCAAAAAAGTTCTGCTTTTTAACTGTAAAGTTTTTATGCTAAGATTTTCGCTATGTTATAAGCAACAAATGCTAGAGTATATGCTGTAATAGATGTAAATATCAAAAGATAAAAAAAGTACTTGATTCCACCTGCTTCACGGGTAAAGACAATAGAAGCAGCCAAACAAGGAAGATACACCATAATAACTACTATAAATGAAACTGCAGAAGCAAAAGGGATATTTTTACTTATAGCTGTCACTAAAGAGCTGCTTTGCTCATCCACACTCTCCCCCAGTGAGTATAATACTCCCAGTGTAGAAACAACAACCTCTTTGGCAGCAAGACCTGTTTGAAGGGCTATGCTCATCTTCCAGTCAAATCCAAGTGGCTCAAACAGAGGTTCGGAAAACTTTCCAATTTTACCAAGATAACTTTGTTCAAGGTTAGCTGCTGCAAGTTCATTCTCAAGAGATACTTTTTGCTCCTGTGTTTGTGCAGATGCTATCTTTTGTGCATATTCCTGCTCAAGTTGTAGGTTGTGAGGATAATTACTTAAAAACCATACAAGCATCGCTGCTGCGGCTATAAATGTACCCGCTTTTTTCAGATACATCCATGTTTTTGTGATCACCGTATGCCAAATAAGTTTGAATGATGGAAAGCGGTACTTTGGCATCTCCATAACAAAAGGTTCATCTTCACCTTTAAAAGCAGTAAGCTTGAGTATCTTCGCTGCTATCAGACCCAAGATCGCACCACTAATATAGATGATAAACAGAACATTTCCTGCCATCTCCGGAGCGAAAAAAGCACCGGCAAACAAAACATATACAGGCAGTCTCGCACCACACGACATAAAGCCGATAATAAATAAAGTCAAGAGTCTGTCTCTGTCGTTTTTAAGGATCCTTGCACTCATATAAGCAGGAATAGAACATCCAAACCCTGTGACGAGCGGTATAAAACTTTGTCCATGCAGTCCAAACTTGTGGAAAAATCCATCGAGTAAAAATGCTACCCGTGACATATAGCCGGTACTCTCCAAAAGGGCTATTCCTATAAAAAGAATCATAATATTTGGAACAAAGAGGATAACCGCACCAACACCACCAATGATCCCATCAACCACCAAAGAGCGTATCTCATCGTTGTGTATCGTAGAGCCTACAGCACTTCCAAACCATGAGAAAAAGGCATCGATCCACTCCATAGGGATAGAGCCTACCTCAAAGGTGATCTGAAACAAACTCCACATAAAAAATATAAATATAGGAATTCCAAAAAGGGGATGGATCAAAAGAGAGTCTATCTTTTGCGTTGTTGTTTTTTTCTCTTCAACACTTTTTTGTTGCAGAACTTCTGTAACAATACCTCTGTTAAAAGAAGCAAACTCCTCTGCAAAAGCCTCTTTGATATCATCACTGTCATGATGCAGTTCAATATGATGAGAAGCTTCTATGAGAAGGGGTTGAAGCTCTGTCCATATAGGATCATCGTGAAGTTTTTCATAGGTTTGTTTGTTATTTTTTAAAAGATTTATAGCAACATTTCTATAGGAATTAACCGCTTCATACTTGTGTTTTTGCAAGTACTCCACTATAACTGCTATCTCCTCTTCAACAGGCTCACTAAAGATCAGTTTTGGTTCCTGTTTTTCACTTTCATACTCTTTGACAAGAGCACTGAGAAGTTCCTCTATACCCATTTTTGTTTGAGCCGAGACCTTCACACACGGCACTCCAAGAAGCTGTGACATATACTCAGCATCTATCTCGATACCCTCTTTTTCAGCCTCATCACTCATGTTGAGTGCAATCACCATTTTTTTACTCATGCTCATAAGCTCTGCGGTAAGCTGTAGGTTTTTTTCTAAGTTTGTTGAGTCTATAACATTAATAATAAGGTCATAACTCTCTGCACACAAGTAGTTGTGTGTCACTCTCTCTTCGATGGTATAATCAGTAAAAGCATATGTCCCCGGAAGATCTACTACAGTAAAATGGTAATTTTTATAATCAAATAAAACTTCCGATTTTTCTACCGTTACACCGGTAAAGTTACCAACATGCAGGTGAGCATTTGAGATGGAGTTGATAAGCATGCTCTTGCCGACATTGGGTTGCCCGACAAGGGCAATTTTTATATGGTTGGCAATAACGGGACACGCTTTACCTTGCATATCTTTCATACTTTTTGCACCTCAACATATTCTGCTTCTTTGCCTCGCAGTGCAATGGACATCTTCCCAACCTTTATCTCAAGTGTACTTTTTGCCGGTGCATGCTCTAGTACTTCTATAAGCGCTTCTTTCATAATTCCAAAAGAGATCAGCCTTTGTTTTAAAGGTGATGGGGCATTTAGTTTTACAACTTTTACCTTATCTCCCCGCTTACACTTTATAAGTTTCATCGTTTGTTTAGTAGCTTTATCGCCATTCATTATGTTTTCTTTATATCTATAAATATTGTTCTATTTTTATAATGATAATAAATATCATATTAATAACTAATTAAAAACTGTAATCAATTTTAAAATGGAATCTGTTAAAAGTATTATACTCATTTGTTGTTGTATCTTCAAATGTAGTATATACCGCTTTTGCAGACCACATTCGAGTACTCTTGTATGTGAGTAACACATCTCTTTCTATGATACTTACATTCTTATGGTACATTTTTCCATACACAAGCTCTATGTTAAGTCCTTCTAAATTACCGCTGGAAAATGTATAGCCGCTTCCTATCCTGTAAGCTTCACTTGTTTCTTTCATAGCAACAGACATTGCCTCAATACTCGCTTCATCGAGCGATGTATAGTAGGGACCGCCACCAAAACCGTTACTTATAAAGTCACCATCATCTACCATAGCAATGTTATACGCACCACCGACATAAAAACCACGACAGTGACCAATCAACATGGCCCCAAAAACATCACCCGCCACATGGGAGCTCTCAAGCTCTTGGAAGTGACTCCACTGCAACCCGTAATCTATGTACATATTCTTATCGATGCCAAAGAGTCCTACTGCTTCTATGTAAGTGATAGCACTCATTCTATCAACATAATTATACCAAAAAGAGAGTTCACTCTCTGGTGCATAGCCATATATTACAGAGGCAAGTAACATACCAAAACTTTGCTCATCAACCAAAGGTTTAAATCTGTCCTGAGAGAGTCCTGCTGCTTCATCTTGTGAGTCATATCCCGCCCATCTGTTAAGAAAAGCAAATTGGGTATTGAGATTCTCTGAGATAGCCACTTCTGCCCACGCCCCTTCAAAAGTATTGGCAGCCATTCGGATATCATCACTGTCGGCATAAGGTGTCTCAATTTTGATACGCCCTATCATGGTATGAAAATTGTTCAAAGTGTAGTTGATGTTTACCTCTGCGACATAAGCAAAAGAATCTTTGTCCGTATTAAAAAAATCTTCATTAATACTATTCTTATCGGGATTTATCGCTGAGATGCTTTGTGAGATATATGTAGCTATATGAGCTGCAAAACCATTGTACGAAGCAGTGTTCATACCAAGAACCCCACCAATAGCACTCGCTTTTTTTACAAATTTCGGCGTTGGCCCGATCTCATGCGCACTATCGATATAAGCAATACGGATATTGCCATAGGCATCGGCATAATCAAACATGCCGTTAAAACTATTGGCGACCTTCGGAAGCTTTTTAACTATCTCAAACCTGCCTGCAGTTTTTGTGTTGAAAAGACCAACTTTTGCAAGCTCACTTGAAGATTTTTGCAACATAACGGGCTGGATGTACTGAGATTCCTTTATATAGTCAATCTCAGAGTTAAGTGCCAAATAGGTAAGTTCCAACATCAATATCCTTTTGTGTTTGTTGGATGCAATTGTAAAGCAAAAACCCTTAAAAGTATTTTAATATTGATAATAATTATCGATATGATTTAAATATTTTTTATCCTTTATTAGTAAAAAGATATATGAAATTTGCTACAATTACAGAAAAAAGGAACTCAATGAGCTTTTTATACAACCCATCTTCGCACTTCAATATGGCAAATCTCTTCACTTTTGTCAATATTGTAGCAGGCTTAATGGCAACATACTTTATAACTCAAAATAATTTTTTTCTTGCTATTATTCTCGCGTGGATTGGGGGAGCATTTGATATATTTGATGGAAAGATCGCCCGTAAATATCAGCTGTCGAATGAATTTGGTGTCCAACTAGACAGCTTTGCAGACTTTTTAAGCTTTGTACTTGTTCCTGTATTTTTAATTTTTCAGGCAGTCTATGCTTCACAGCTTGATGGTGTCATGTTTATGGTGGCTGCAGCGGTGAGTATCTACTACGTAATTTCCGGTCTTAGAAGACTGATACACTTCAACATCCATACAGACGCGGGTGCAGTTGATAAATACTTTACGGGAGTGCCTACACCCCTTGGTGCCATACTGCTTTGGCTTGTTTATTTGGCAAACACATACGAGCTTCTGAGTGCCCTTGCCGTTGTAGTTTTTATGGCTCTTATAGGATGGAGTCTTAATTCAACTATAAAAGTTAGACATCCTTAAAAAATACTAAAAAGCTCGATAGAGATCCTCTTTAGTGCAGCCGAAAACGGCATCCACCTACACTGATAACTTTTCCTTTTTTCAGAGATGTTTTGATGTACTCTAATGTTCCTTGAACATCGGCATCACCTATCTCCTCTTTAATGATTTTCAAAAGATCTTCCTCTGGTGTAAGGGTCCATTTTTTTTCATAATTGTATTGGGTCTCTATCTTCACTCTATACCTTTTTTTCATATGATAACATAAAAGGCCTCCCCCTGATAGAGGGCTTGGCTATTTCTCTTTTACAAACCTTTTATAAAGCATCGGTAAAAGAACAAGTGTTAGTGCTGTAGATGAGATAAGCCCAAAGATCACAACAATTGCAAGTGGTTTTTGTATCTCACTTCCCGCACCCGTCGCAAAGAGCATAGGCACCAAAGAGAGTGCGGCAATGGTCGCTGTCATAAGAACAGGACGCAGTCTTCTTTTTGCACCCTCTATGACCACTTCTGAAATACTCATGGTTTTTGCCAGTTCATTAAAGTAGCTTATCATCACCACTCCATTAAGCACCGCAATACCAAGGAGCGCTATGAAACCGACAGAAGCTGGAACAGAAAGATAACTTTCAGTTGCATACAGCCCAAAAATTCCCCCCATCATAGCAAGTGGAATAGTCGTAAAGATGATGATACTTTGAACGACAGACTTAAATGTCATATACAAAATCATAAAAATCAACACAAGCGCAATGGGAACTACCACAGAGAGTCTTGCCATCGTTGCTTGCTGGTTTTTAAACTCTCCCCCATATGATATAGAGTAACCCGCCGGAAGCTTCACACCCGTTTCAATATTTGACTTCAGATCTTCCACAAAAGTAACAAGATCGATACCGCTGACATTTGTCTGTATGGAAACAAATCTGCGTGCGCGCTCATGCTTGATCTCAACCGGTCCGCTGCTTCTGATAATAGTAACAACCTCGCCCAAAGCAACTGCTTCACCGTTTGCACCCACGAGATAAAGCTCATCAAGATTTTTTCTCAGGTAATCACCACGGATGATAATAGGAAACTGCTTCATCCCCTTGTAGATGGTACCTGTCTCAACACCACTCACCGCAGCTTTAAGAAGATGTGCCACATCACTTTTGTCAAGCCCGTAGTTTCCAAGTTTTTCTTCATTAAATCTCAGTTCCTGATATGCTACACCCTCATTTTGACGCATATAAACATCTTGTG